>NZ_JBIWCL010000006.1:191057-305917 GCF_044761485.1 Streptomyces sp. NPDC097617 | reverse complement strand
CTGATCGTCGGCACCCGCAACGAGAGCGCGATCGTGACCCTGGTCGAGCGCTCCACCCGCTACGTCCTGCTCGGACACCTGCCCGGCGGGCACACCGCCGAGGAGGTCCGCGACGTGCTGGTGCCCCTGATCCAGACCCTGCCCGAGCACCTACGCGGCTCGCTGACCTGGGACCAGGGCTGCGAGATGGCCGCGCACAAGCAGTTCACCGTGGCCACGGGAGTGCCGGTCTACTTCTGCGACCCCCATTCGCCCTGGCAGCGCGGATCGAACGAGAACACCAACGGCCTGCTGCGGCAGTACTTCCCCAAGGGCACCGACCTGTCCGTGCACAGCCCCGAAGACCTCGAACACGTCGCCCAGAAACTCAACGGCCGACCACGCAAAACGCTCGGCTGGAGAACCCCAGCCGAGCGCCTGCGTGATCTACTGACAACCACGTAAGCCATCAGGTGTTGCGAGGACCCCTAGAAACCGCCGACTCGGACGGGGCCCGTCGTGCGCGTGGAGCCGGCGGTGGCGGTCAGCCGCCGCACTGGCAGGGGGCGCCGGACTGGCAGCCGCAGCCGCAGCCCGAGCCGCAGCCGCAGGCGGCGAGCAGGGGCAGCCGCAGCGGCTCCGGCCTCGGCGGCTGCTCCTGCTCAGGGGTGATGGGGACGGGGGAATCGGGCATGGTTCCTCCTCGCAGAGGCGGTGCCCCGCGGCATACGGGACTTCGTACGACGACCGCTCTCGCCCTCATTCATGCCCACTGGTACCGGCGCGTCAACGGCGCATTGGGTCAACCGCGCAGGGGGTCAACGGCGCATCCGCGCTCGCCCGCCCGCGGCCGCGTGTCGCCCGGCCGGTCTCAGACGCTGTCGATCTGGGTCGGCTGCTGGAGGTCGTCCGCGTGCTCACCCGTCACCAGGTAGACCACGCGCTTGGCCACCGACACCGCGTGGTCCGCGAACCGCTCGTAGTAGCGGCCCAGCAGCGTCACGTCCACCGCCGTCTCGATGCCGTGCTTCCAGCGGTCGTCCATCAGGTGCTGGAACAGCGTGCGGTGCAGCTGGTCCATCTCATCGTCGTCCTGCTCCAGCTGGAGGGCGAGGTCGACGTCCTTGGTGATGATGACCTCGGCGGCCTTCGCCATCAGGCGCTGCGCCAGCTGCCCCATCTCCAGGATGGTCGCGTGCAGGTCGCGCGGCACGGCGGTGTCCGGGAAGCGCAGCCGGGCGAGCTTCGCCACGTGCTGGGCCAGGTCGCCGCTGCGCTCCAGGTCGGCGCTCATCCGCAGCGAGGTCACCACGATGCGCAGGTCGGTGGCGACGGGCTGCTGGCGGGCCAGCAGGGCGATGGCGCGTGCCTCCAGGTCGTGCTGGAGGTCGTCGACCTTCTGGTCGGCGGCGATGACGCTCTCGGCGAGCTTCAGGTCGGCGTCGAGCATGGACGTCGTGGCCCGCCCGATCGCGGAACCGACGAGCCGGGCCATCTCGACCAGGCCTTCTCCGATCGAGTCCAGTTCCTCGTGGTACGCGTCGCGCATGTCTCGTGTCCCTCTCTCGACCTACTACTGCCTGCTGCAAGTACTGCCCGGGGGCGGGCGGGGGCGGCGTGTGGCCCCACGTTGACACGGTGAGCCGCAAACGCGTCCGACTCCGGCATCACAAGTGAATCAACCCCGTCGTCAGGGTGAACTCTGGGCGACGAGTGTTCGAGGTGCCACCCGAACGGCTGTGGAAGTGTCGTCGGGCCTGCTTAACCTGGATCCATGGACGTGAACGCGGCGGTCGCCGCAGCTGCAGCGATTGCTGGTCTTTGCACCGGTGTGATCGCGATGCTGGCGTTCCGCTGGAGCGAGCGCGACCAGGCCCGCCCCACCCGGAGCTCCATGCGCCCCGACATCAATGCGGTGCTCCCACCCGGCGTGGACACCGTCCTCTCCGTGCTGCGCTCCTCCGCGGTCGTACTGGACGAGGGCGACGCGGTGGTCAAGGCGAGCTCGGCGGCGTACGCCCTCGGGCTGGTCCGCGGCGGGAAGCTCGCCGTGGAGCCCATGCTCCACATGGCCCGCGACACCCGCCGGGACGGGGAGATACGCCAGGTCGAGCTGGACCTGCCCCGGCGCGGTACCGGCCGGGGCGAGGCCCTCGCGGTCTCGGCCCGCGTCGCCCCGCTCGGCTCCCGCCTGGTGCTCCTCCTGGTCGAGGACCTCACCGAGGCCCGCCGCATCGAGGCCGTACGCCGCGACTTCGTGGCCAACGTGTCGCACGAGCTGAAGACCCCGGTCGGGGCGATCTCCCTGCTGTCCGAGGCCGTCATGGACGCCGCGGACGACCCCGAGGCGGTCAGCCGCTTCGCCGGCCGCATGCAGATCGAGTCCACCCGGCTGATCAACCTCGTGCAGGAGCTCATCGACCTCTCCCGGGTACAGAACGACGACCCGCTGGAGGACGCCGAGCCCGTACGCGTGGACACGCTCGTCGCCGAGGCCATCGACCGCTGCCGCCACACGGCATCCTCCAAACAGATCACCATGGCCGCGGGTGGCACCGCCGACCTGCGGGTATGGGGAAACCGAGGTCAGCTCGCGGCCGCCCTCGGAAATCTGGTCGAGAACGCCGTCAACTACAGCCCCGCCCGCACCCGCGTCGGTATCGCCGGACGCAGGGTGACGGCTCCTGGGGGAGACTTGATCGAGATCGCCGTGACCGACCAGGGCATCGGCATCCCGGAAAAGGACCGCGAGCGCATTTTCGAGCGCTTCTACCGCGTGGACCCGGCCCGCTCCCGTGCCACGGGAGGAACCGGCCTCGGCCTTGCGATCGTGAAGCACGTGGCCGCCTCGCACGGCGGGGAGGTGTCGGTATGGAGCTCGGAGGGACAGGGTTCCACGTTCACCCTGCGACTCCCCGAAGCAGCCGCGCCGGTCCAGGCGGCTGCCCCCCGCACCCACCCGACCCCTGCCTGAACCAGAACCGCTCCAGCCAATCCTGCCCCGGAGGTCCTTCCGTGACCCGAGTGCTCGTCGTCGAGGATGAGGAATCCTTCAGCGACGCCCTGTCCTACATGCTCCGCAAGGAGGGCTTCGAGGTCGCCATCGCCGCGACCGGGCCCGACGGGCTGGACGAGTTCGAGCGCAACGGCGCCGACCTCGTCCTCCTCGACCTGATGCTGCCCGGCCTGCCCGGCACGGAGGTCTGCCGGCAGCTGCGCGGCCGCTCCAACGTGCCCGTGATCATGGTGACCGCCAAGGACAGCGAGATCGACAAGGTCGTCGGGCTGGAGATAGGAGCCGATGACTACGTCACCAAGCCCTTCTCCTCCCGCGAGCTGGTCGCCCGCATCCGCGCGGTCCTGCGCCGCCGCGGCGAGCCGGAGGAGGTCACGCCGGCGGCCCTGGAGGCCGGCCCCGTACGGATGGACGTCGACCGCCACGTGGTCACCGTCGCCGGCGGCAAGGTGGACCTCCCGCTGAAGGAGTTCGACCTGCTGGAGATGCTGCTGCGCAACGCGGGCCGCGTGCTGACCCGTATGCAGCTCATCGACCGGGTCTGGGGCGCCGACTACGTCGGTGACACCAAGACCCTCGACGTCCACGTCAAGCGCCTGCGCGCGAAGATCGAGCCGGACCCGGGCGCGCCGCGCTACCTGGTCACGGTCCGTGGCCTGGGCTACAAGTTCGAGCCGTAAACCGACGACGCCGCGCCGTTGCGGGCCCGAGGCCTGCGCAGCGTCCCGAAGCCGGCCAGGCCCCCCGGGCCTCGCCGTGCGAGGGGCGCACGCGGGAGGGGTTCGAGCCGGACCCGGGCGCGCCGCCCCACCTGGTCACGGTCTGTGTCCCGGGCTACAGGTTCGAGCCGTAGGCCGGCTACGCCGGAGCAAGGGGAAGGGCCCCCACCCGCTGATGCGGGTGGGGGCCCTTCCCGTTCGCGTACGTCAGTGGCCCGCGCTGTGCGACGGGGAGCCCGACGGCGTTCCGGTGGAGCCGGCCGAGGGGGACCCGGACGGGCCGCCCGACGGGGAACCGGAGGCCGCGCCCGACGGGGAGCCGGAGGGGGAGCCCGACGGCGTGCCCGAGGGGGAGCCGGACGGGGCGGTGGCCGGGGCCGCGGTCGGGCCGAAGCCCGCGTACATCCCGACGGCCGGGACCACGAGGGCCTCCAGCTCGACGCCACCCGTGCTGCTGAGCTGGAAGACGACCTTCTGCACGTCGCCGTTCTTGGCGGCCTCGGCGCCGTCCTCGATCACGGCGGCGGCGTTGCCCTTGCCGCCGAGGACCACGGAACCGCCGGCCGGCACGGTGATCTTGCCAGTGCCCTCGGCGGGCTTCAGGACGACCTTGCCCTTGCCACCCGGGAGGGTGATGCCGTCAATCGTCTGTGCCTTGGTGCCGGAGTTGAAGACCGTCGCCGAGACGGCGGCCGGGCCCTTCTTGCCCTTCTCGCCCTGGGTGATCACCAGAGCGTTCTGGACCTGGATCTCGCCCTTGGTGACGGCGGCGTTGTCCGGCTTGATCTGGAGAGTCTGCGCATCGGTGCCCGCACCACAGGCGGCCAGCGAGGCGATCGAGAACACGACGGCGGCGGCGGCGAGGGCGCCGCGTCGAAGGCTGCGGCTCACGGCGGCGGCAACTCCTTGGACGATCGGAAGGGAGGGTGGGCTCCGCCCAGCTGGCGCTGGGAGGTACCGGTACCCCCTGGAACGGCCGAGGTAAAGCCGCTCTAAGGGTGTGTCAGCGCGCTTAGGTTACCGAGCCGCCGCCCCGCCCCCGCACCCGACCCTCCGCAGCGGAGCCGCCACCCTGGGCGCACCCCGCGATCTTGCATTCCGCTCGGCGTTCACCATCTCGTCCGCCGCGCCGATCTTGTGGCGCTCGCATATCGTGCGCCGGCCTCCCGTTGATCAATTTCCGGATTCCCTCGAACACCCCTCCGTGATCAATTCGGGATTGGGCCGGAACCCGCCCGGCAGAGGCGGCCGCCAGTCGAACGGAGTAGTTCGGTTTCTCGACTCGGAACCCGACAAAACGGGACGTACGTCACACGGATGGGGGTGCGGGGCAGGTGTAGCGTGGCCCTTTCGCCTGGTCCACGCAGCGCCCCCGACCTGCGAATACCCCCTTCCGGAAGCCTTCCGCAGCACGTTCCTGTCGCTGTTGTCAAGCCCCGAGATGTGCCCTGACCTGCGAAAACGCCATTCATAACAGTCAGTTCTCGTGTTACCCTGGATAGCCACGGAAGGGGTACCTGTCACATGACGTTCAAGGTTGGCGACACCGTGGTCTATCCCCATCACGGGGCCGCGCTGATCGAGGCCATTGAGACTCGTCAGATCAAAGGCGTGGACAAGACCTACTTGGTGCTCAAGGTCGCCCAGGGCGACCTGACGGTTCGTGTGCCTGCGGACAATGCGGAGTTCGTCGGCGTTCGCGACGTAGTCGGCCAGGAAGGGCTGGACCGGGTCTTCGAGGTGCTTCGCGCACCGTATGCAGAAGAGCCGACGAACTGGTCCCGGCGCTACAAGGCAAATCTGGAGAAGCTCGCTTCTGGCGATGTCATCAAGGTCGCCGAAGTCGTGCGTGACCTGTGGCGTCGTGAGCGCGAGCGCGGGCTTTCCGCGGGTGAGAAGCGCATGCTCGCGAAGGCACGTCAGATTCTGGTGAGCGAGCTCGCGCTCGCTGAGAACACGAACGAGGACAAGGCCGAGGCCCTCCTCGACGAGGTGCTCGCGTCCTGACGCGAGTTCCCGTGCACCGTTCGGTGCACAGCTTGCCGCGGTGCCCGATGACAAGGTCTCTCCTCCACGAGAGGCCTGTTGCCGGGCGCTGCGGCATGTCTGTATCCGTACCTTTTGATCCGTACCTCTTGTCTTCACTGCCTCATTGCCACCATCGCTGCGGCCATCGCGATGGCGTGCCGGGCCCGGGCAGCCTGCTCGACCGGTCGTCACGGAAGGGGCGAGGGCGTCGCACCCGGCACCCTTCAGGCCATACCCATGTCGGCCGAAGTCACAAACCTGGCTCGGAGCTACTGAATGTCTGACGTAACGCGTCCCCACCGCACCGCCGCGGTGATCCCGGCCGCCGGCCGGGGGGTACGCCTCGGTCCCGGTGCCCCCAAGGCCCTGCGGGCCCTCGGCGGTACCCCGATGCTCATCCACGCCGTCCGCGCGATGGCCCGCTCCCGGGCGGTCTCCCTCGTGGTCGTCGTCGCCCCGCCCGCCGAGGCCGCCGAGGTGCGCCTGCTGCTGGGCGAGCACGCGCTGCCCGATCGCACCGAGCTGCTGGTCGTCCCCGGCGGGGAGACCCGCCAGGAGTCCGTGCGCGCCGGGCTGGACGCGCTGCCCGCGGACGTCACCTCCGTACTCATCCACGACGCGGCCCGCCCGCTCGTCCCCGTGGACACAGTGGACTCGGTCATCGAGGCGGTACGCGACGGAGCGCCCGCCGTGGTGCCCGCGCTGCCCCTGGCCGACACGGTCAAGGAGGTCGAGCCCGGCAAGCCCGGCGAGCCCGAGCCGGTCCTCGGCACGCCCGAGCGGGCCCGGCTGCGCGCCGTGCAGACCCCGCAGGGATTCGACCTCGCCACCCTCCTGCGCGCGCACGCCGAGATCGCCGTCGACGGCGAGGGCGCCACCGACGACGCGGGCATGGTGGAACGGCTCGGTGTCACCGTCGTGGTGATCCCCGGCCACGAAGAGGCCTTCAAGGTCACCCGTCCGCTCGACCTGGTCCTCGCCGAGGCCGTACTCGCCCGCAGGAGGGCCACCGATGGCTACTGAGACCGCGACTCCGACGTCTTGCGCCGCCCCGCTGATCCCGCTCGTCGGCATCGGCACCGACGTGCACGCCTTCGAGACCGGCCGCGAGCTGTGGTGCGCGGGCCTGCTCTGGGAGGGCGAGGACGGCCTCGCCGGCCACTCCGACGGTGACGTCGCCGCCCACGCCGCCTGCGACGCGCTCTTCTCCGCGGCCGGCGTCGGTGACCTCGGCGCGCACTTCGGTACCTCCCGCCCCGAGTGGTCCGGCGCCGCCGGCGTCACCCTTCTGGCGGAGGCGGCCCGTATCGTCCGCGCCGAGGGCTTCGAGATCGGCAACATCGCCATCCAGGTGATCGGCGTCCGCCCGAAGATCGGCAAACGGCGCGAAGAGGCGCAGAAGGCGCTCGCGGCCGCGGCCGGCGCCCCCGTCTCGGTGTCCGGCACCACCACCGACGGGCTGGGGCTCACCGGCCGCGCCGAGGGGCTCGCCGCCATCGCCACGGCCCTCGTGTACAGGACGAACCGGGCCTGAATACCCGTAGCGGCCGCACGTCACCGGCAACAAAGGTGCCCCGGGTCCCGAAAGGGTCGCGGGGCACTGCTACAGGCCCACTACCCTGGATGCCGTGACTATTCGCCTGTACGACACCAGCGCCCGGCAGATCCGCGACTTCACCCCGCTCACCGCGGGCTGTGTCTCGATCTACCTGTGCGGCGCCACGGTGCAGGCCGCCCCGCACATCGGGCACATCCGCTCGTACCTGAACTTCGACGTCATGCGCCGCTGGTTCGCCTACCGCGGCTACGACGTGACCTTCATCCGCAACGTCACCGACATCGACGACAAGATCATCGCGAAGGCGGCCGAACAGGGCCGCCCCTGGTGGTCCATCGGCTACGAGAACGAACTGGCCTTCAACTCCGGCTACGACGCGCTCGGCTGCCTGCGGCCGACCTACGAGCCGCGCGCCACCGGGCACGTCCCGGAGATGATCGAGATGATGCGCGGGCTCATCGAGCGCGGGCACGCCTACGAGTCCGAGGGCAACGTCTACTTCGACGTGAAGTCCTTCCCGGGCTACCTCTCGCTCTCCCGCCAGGAGCTCGACAACATCCGCCAGCCGGAGAGCACCGGCGAGACCGGCAAGCGCGACCCGCGCGACTTCGCCATGTGGAAGTCAGTGAAGCCCGGCGAGCCCTCCTGGGAGACCCCGTGGGGCCGCGGCCGTCCCGGCTGGCACCTGGAGTGCTCGGCCATGGCGCACAAGTACCTCGGCCAGGCCTTCGACATCCACGGCGGCGGGCTCGACCTGATCTTCCCGCACCACGAGAACGAGATCGCCCAGGCCAGGGCCTTCGGCGACGAGTTCGCCAGGTACTGGGTCCACAACGCCTGGGTCACCATGTCCGGCGAGAAGATGTCCAAGTCGCTGGGCAACTCGGTGCTCGTCTCCGAGATGGTCAAGCAGTGGCGCCCGATCGTCCTGCGCTACTACCTCGGCACCCCGCACTACCGGTCGATGATCGAGTACAGCGAGGAGGCCCTGCGCGAGGCGGAGTCGGCCTTCGCCCGCATCGAGGGGTTCTACCAGCGCGTCATCGAGAAGGCCGGCGGTCCCGTCGAGCCCGCGGCCGAGGTCCCGCCCGCCTTCGCCGAGGTCATGGACGACGACCTGGGCGTCCCGCAGGCGCTCGCGATCGTCCACACCACCGTCCGCCAGGGCAACAGCGCGCTCGCCGCCGACGACAAGGACGCGGCCATCGCGCGCCTGTCCGAGGTGCGGGCCATGCTGGGCGTCCTCGGCCTGGACCCGCTCGACCCCCACTGGGACGGCGGGAACGGCTCCGACCGCGGTGAGGAGCTCCACGGCGCGGTGGACACCCTCGTACGGCTCGTCCTGGAGCAGCGCGAGTCCGCCCGGGGCCGCAAGGACTGGGCGACCGCCGACGCGATCCGCGACCAGCTCCAGCAGTCGGGGCTGGTCATCGAGGACAGCCCGACGGGTCCGCGCTGGACGCTCGGCCCCCGCTGAGCCCGGGCAGCTGAGCTTGGTGTGCTGCCCGGCGTTCCGGGCGGCACACTCTTCATACGTACATACCGCAGCACCAACGAAAACAGGTAGAAGTCATGGCCGGGAACAGCCAGCGCAGGAACCGCCGCACGTCCAACAAGAAGGGCGCGACGGTCGGCAGCGGTGGCCAGCGGCGCAGGGGTCTGGAAGGCAAGGGCCCCACGCCCAAGGCCGAGGACCGCAAGAAGCACAAGGCGAACCGCATCAGCAACGCGATGGCCCGCCAGGCAGCCAAGCGCCGCCCGGCCCCGCGCCGCGGCGGTGCCAAGGGCACCAGCGAGATGGTCGTCGGCCGCAACCCGGTCTTCGAGGCGCTGCGCGACGGTGTTCCGGCCACGACGCTCTACGTCCAGCAGTTCATCGACAACGACGAGCGCGTCCGCGAGGCCCTCCAGCTCGCGGCCGAGCGCGGCAACATCAACCTGATGGAAGCCCCGCGCCCCGAGCTCGACCGCATGACGAACGGGCTCAACCACCAGGGCCTGGTCCTCCAGGTCCCGCCGTACGAGTACGCGCACCCGGAGGACCTCACCGCCGCCGCGTACGACAACGGCGAGGACCCGCTGATCGTGGCCCTCGACGGCGTCACCGACCCGCGCAACCTCGGCGCGATCGTCCGCTCCGTCTCCGCCTTCGGCGGTCACGGCGTGGTCATCCCCGAGCGCCGCGCCGCCGGCATGACCGCCGGCGCCTGGAAGTCCTCGGCCGGCACCGCCGCCCGTACCCCGGTCTCCCGCGTCACCAACCTGACGCGCGCCATCCAGGAGTACAAGAAGGCGGGCATCACCGTCGTCGGCCTCGCCGCCGAGGGGACGCACACCGTGAACGACCTGGAGGCGCTCGGCGGCCCGGTCGTCATCGTCGTCGGCTCCGAGGGCAAGGGCCTCGGCCGCCTCGTGGGCGAGAACTGCGACTACCTGGTGCGCATCCCGATGCCGGGCGGCGCCGAGTCCCTCAACGCCGGTGTCGCCGCCGGCGTCGTGCTGTACGAGGCCGCCCGCCGCCGCGCCGACCGCGGTCGCGCCTGATCCCCGCGCGTCTGATCCCCGCGCATCGGGGCCCCGCGTATCGGGCCCGCGTATCCGGATCGCTCGCGCAACTGATCCACTTGGCTCAGGGAATGTGACCCGTGAGCGTGTCACCCCGCCCGATTCGGGCGGGGTGGCTTGATCTTGACGGGTCTCGGACACATCCCTGTCGTCAAGGCAGTGTCCTAAACACTGATCACTCGGTTAGATGAGTGTGGACACCAGAACGTCAGGGTTCGACGACCAGCCCGCGCTGAGCATGGTCAAGGTGCCGTGCGATCCCGCACAGGTCATCGTCAACCACGCCAGCTTCCGCGTGCGGCTCGCACCGAGCCCGAGCGCGCGTTCCAAGCCCGCGAACGCCCCCGGCCGCGCACCCGTCCTGGGTGGCGCCGCGGTGGCGGCCGCCGGGGCCACCCGCCGCCGGGCCCCCGTGGTCTGGAGCGGCAAGTCCGACGCCGGCGACGCCGCGGCCATGGGCGGACTGCTCCAGGCCGTCCGCGAGGCCGGGCGCGGGCACGACGAGTACGACGGCGGCGCCACCCAGGTCATCCCCCGCATCGACCTGGCCCACGACCTCGCCGAGGACACCCTCGCCCCGCCGACCGTCATCGGCCAGCGCAGCTACGGGGACCCCGCCGATACGCGTCCGCTGGCCGCCGTACGGGACCTGCCCCACCAGGAGCCGCCCGGCTCCGGGCCCGGGTCGGACTCCCGCCGGGCCGGCCCCGACGCGCGCGGGCAGGCTTCGTACTACCCCGGCCGCCGGATGAACCTCGGGGTCGTGCTGCTCCCGCTGCGCGTCTTCCTCGGCTTCATCTCCATCTACGCAGGGATGGGCAAGCTGTGCGACCCCGTCTACTTCGACGGCGGCGAGCGCGGCTCCATGGTCACCTGGCTGCACACGCTGAGCCCCTGGGCCCTCGCCGAGCCGCTGCGCGACTTCGCGCTCGCGCACCCGGTGGGCGCGGGACTGAGCGTGGCGTTCCTCCAGGTCATCGTGGGCGTGCTGACGGTGTTCGGCCTGTGGCAGCGGTTCGCCGCCTGCTTCGGGGCGCTGCTGTCCGCCGCGCTGCTGATGACGGTGAGCTGGAAGACCGTCCCGGCCTACGACGCGCCCGACATCATCTACCTCGCCGCCTGGAGCCCGCTGATCATCGCGGGCGCCCCCGTCTACTCCCTCGACGCACGGCTCGCCGGCGAGGCCTGGCGGACCCTCGGGCCGCGCTCCGAGGTCTGGCGGCTGCGGCGGCGCGTGCTGCGCCGCGGCGCCGTCATGGCCACCGTGGTGTGCGGGCTCACCCTGCTCGTGGGCTCGCTCCTCGGCGGGGCCGTCCGCTCCTCCACCGTGGTCACCGTCCCCGGCCCGGGCGAGGCCCCCAGCAACTACCTGCCGGGCCGCCCGCTGCCGCAGGAGCCGGCCAGGCAGCAGCCCGGGCAGCAGCGGCCCACGCAGCCGCCGAGCAAGGCCGCGTCCCCCTCGGCGAGCGCCACCGAGCCCGCCGCGAAGTCCGGGAAGACCGCGTCCGGCGCCCCCTCCAAGGGGACCTCGGGGACGCGCTCCGAGTCGCCCACGGCGACGCGGGGCACCACCGGCAAGCAGACCCCGCGCAGTACGCCCCGGCAGTCCTCCTCGCCGAGGCAGCCGTCCTCCTCCTCGGGGAGCAGCACGGGCGGCGGCGCACCTGCGGCCAAGCAGCCGGGCCTGATCGGCGGCCTCATCGGCTGACACCGGCCGAGAGAGAAGGGGCCCGGTACGCGCGAGCGTGCCGGGCCCCTCCGCGTGTGCCGGGCCCCTCCGCGTGTGCCGGGCCCCTCCGCGTGTGCCGGGCCCCTCCGCGTGTGCCGGGCTCGCGGGGCGCCGTACGGGGTGTGCGGGCCGGGAAGGGGCTCAGGGGCCCGTCTGCGCCGCCAACTCCCGTGCGGCCTCGGTGAGGTCCTTCGCGGTGTCGATCGCCCGCCAGTAGGCCCCCTGGGGCAGCGGGAAGCCCGCGAGCCGCCGCTCACGGGCCAGCCGCGGGAAGGTCGTACGCTCGTGGTCGCCCAAGTCCGGGAGCAGCGCGGCGAATTCGGCACTGAAGACGTACACCCCGGCGTTGACGAGGTAGGGCGACGGCGGGGCCTCGATGAAGTCCAGTACGTGCCCGAACTCGTTGGTCTCCACGACCCCCCAGGGGATCCGCGGCCGGGCCAGCGCCAGCGTGGCCACCGCGTCCCGCTCGGCGTGGAAGGCGGCCATCTCGCGGAGCGAGAAGCGGGTCCACACGTCGCCGTTGGTCGCGTACCAGGGCCGGTCGGGGTGCGGGAGGCGGCGCGCGGCGTACTTGAGGCCGCCGCCGCGGCCCAGCGGCTCGTCCTCGACCACCGTGGTCACGCGCAGGGGCAACCGGGCCCCGTCCAGCCACTCCTGGAGCACCTCGGCGAGGTGACCGCAGGAGACCACGGCGTCCGTGACCCCTTCGGCGGCCAGCCAGGCCAGCTGGTGTCCGATGATCGGCACCCCCGTCCCCGGGATCTCGACCATCGGCTTCGGTCGGTCGTCCGTGTACGGGCGCAGCCGCGAACCCTGGCCGCCCGCCAGGACGACGGCCTGGGTGGGGGCGGCGGGGAACGCGGCTGCGGAAGGAGCGGGGGAGTCGGATCGGTGGTCGTCGGTCATGCCGGCCAGCGTAGGGAGGTGGCGCGGGTCAGCCCATGGAGGCGACGCCGGTGGCGTACGCGGTGTCGCACACGGGACGGGCGAAGGACTGGGCCTTCGTCGGGCCGTACGCGTCGACGGCGGCCCGGCCCAGCGCCCGCGCGATCCCCACGCAGTGCTCGGCGAGCGAGGGCCGCCGGTTCACCTCCTGCTGGAGGTGGGTCAGGACGTCGTCCGGCCGGCCGCCCTGCTGCAGCTCGCCGACGAGCTGCTCGCGCAGCACCTCGTGCGCGGCGCGCGGCTTCGCGGGGACGGAGACGTCCTCGGCGGAGGCGGTCAGGACCTGGGAGGACGAAGTGTCCGCCCAGGGGACCATGGTGACCGCGAGGGTCCCGGACAGCACCAGGACGACGGGCAGGACCAGGGCGAGGGATCGGCCGATACGGCGGGCAGTGTGGGTCACGAGGGCGAGAGTAGCGCTCGGTGAAGATTTGGCGACATTTAGTCACTCTGTCGGGGGATGGTTCGACGTGGTTTTTCGAATTGGGGGTTGACGGTTGGGGCCGAATGGCCCGGTCTGCCGGGGTTCCGGCAGCGCAGGGGCGGGGCAACGGACGCCGAAGGGGCGCCCCTTGGCGGGACGCCCCTTCAATCCTGCTGAACGCTGCGGGAGCTGCTACCTGGACAGCCGCTCGCCGGAGGAGGTCGAGAAGACGTGGATCTCGTCCGCGCGCGGCACCACGTGCAGGCTGGAGCCCTTCTCCGGGACCTGCCGGCCGCCCACGCGGACCACGAGGTCCTGCGAGCCCTCGGCGGTCGCGGTGGAGCCGTAGACGTAGCCGTCGGCGCCGAGTTCCTCGACGACGTTCACGACGACGGTCAGACCGCCGGTCTCGGCGACGTCGAAGTGCTCCGGGCGGACGCCGACCGTGACGGTGCGGTCGCCCGCGTCGGCCGCCGCGGACAGTGCCTCGCGCGACACCGGGACGACGCTGTCGCCGAACTTCACGCCGCCGTCGGTGATCGGGACCTCGACCAGGTTCATGGCCGGGGAGCCGATGAAGCCGGCGACGAAGAGGTTCGCGGGGCGGTCGTACATGTTGCGCGGGGTGTCGACCTGCTGGAGCAGCCCGTCCTTGAGCACGGCCACGCGGTCGCCCATGGTCATGGCCTCGACCTGGTCGTGGGTGACGTAGACGGTGGTGATGCCGAGGTCGCGCTGGAGCGCGGCGATCTGCGTGCGGGTGGAGACGCGGAGCTTGGCGTCGAGGTTCGACAGCGGCTCGTCCATGAGGAACACCTGCGGCTTGCGCACGATGGCGCGGCCCATGGCGACGCGCTGGCGCTGGCCGCCCGAGAGGGCCTTCGGCTTCCGGTCGAGGTACGCGGTGAGGTCGAGCATCTTCGCCGCGTCCTCCACCTTCTTGCGGATGGTGGCCTTGTCCTCACCGGCGATCTTGAGCGCGAAGCCCATGTTGTCGGCGACGCTCATGTGCGGGTAGAGCGCGTAGTTCTGGAACACCATCGCGATGTCCCGGTCCTTGGGCGGCAGGTGCGTGACGTCGCGGTCGCCGATGCGGATGGCACCGCCGTTGACGTCCTCCAGGCCGGCGAGCATGCGCAGCGAGGTGGACTTGCCGCAGCCGGACGGACCGACGAGGACGAGGAACTCGCCGTCGTGGATCTCCAGCTCGAGCTGGTCCACGGCGGGCTTGTCGCCGCCGGGGTACAGCCGGGTCGCCTTGTCGAAAGTGACAGAAGCCATGGTGAATGAATCCCTTCTACCGGCAGGAACGTGCCGGACGATCCGAGTGGAAGGAAGAATGGGTCTAGTCCACTAGGTGGACTTCCGCTCGACGCTACCCGTCCGGAGGGCTCCTGTCAGCACCGGGAAGGTGTCGAATTCCGCATTACGCGATGTGGGCCGCTGTGTAGAGTGAGGACGGTTGCGCCTCCTTAGCTCAGCTGGCCAGAGCAACGCTCTTGTAAAGCGTAGGTCGTCGGTTCGAATCCGACAGGGGGCTCCGAGGAAGCACACCAGAGGCCCTGTCGTCCGAGCGGACGGCAGGGCCTCTGACCGTTCGGGGGCTGTCCGGCAGGGGAGGCGGGAATGGCCGCTCGGTACGTGGTCTCACAGCACGGGGGCCGGCGCGCCCACCGGGACATCGCCTCCGCCCTCGCCGAGGCGGCCCGGCGCGGACGGGCGGCGCTGATCGAGATCGAGCCCGGCCACTACGAGGAGGCGCTCACCGTCCGCGGCGAGGTCCGGCTGGTCGCGGTCGGGGGTCCCGGCTCGGTCGTGGTGACGCGGCCCCGGGGCGCCGTCCTGGACAGCTTCGCGCCGACGGTCGTCCAGGGGCTCGTACTGGTCGGCCGGGGCGGCGACGTCGTGGGCTGCCACGCGCGGACCCTGACGCTGGAACAGAGCGAGATCCGGGCCCACGACGGTATCGCCCTGCACGCCCGGCCGGGCACCGCGGTGACGCTGCGGGACAGCACGGTCCTGCACGGGCGGGTCCTGCTCGCGGGCGCCGGCGGGCTCGTCGAGCGGTGCCGCTTCACCGACGCCGCGGACAACGCGCTCGCCGTGATCGACGGCGGCCGGCTCGAGGTCGTCGGCAGCCGGATCGAGGGCAGCGCGATCCACGGGGTCCTCGTCAGCGGCGGGCGGGCCCGGATCGAGGGGTGCGTGCTGACCCGTACCCGGATGGCCGCGGTCCTCGCGGGCGCGCGGGCGGAACTGACCGTGACCGACTGCCTCGTCGAGTCCGTGGAGGCGGAGGGCATCGCGTACATCGAGCAGTCCCGGGGCCGCGTCGAGCGCACCCGCGTCGTCGACGCGCGGTTCGGGATCGCGGTGTCGAGCGGCGCCGACCCGGTGGTGCGCGACTGCGTGCTCACCGGCTGCCGCGACACCGGCCTCGAGGTCAACAACGCCGGCCGGGGCCGGTTCGAGGACTGCGTGGTCTCCGGGGCCGGCAATGTCGCGGTGCTCGTGACGAAGGGCGGTGCACCGGAGGTCCACGGCTGCCGTGTCGAGGGCGGAAAGGTCGGTTTCGCCGTCACCGACCGCGGCCGGGGCCGCTTCACCCGGATCGAGGTCCGGGACCTGGCCAGTGCCGCCCTGCGGGTCCACGACGAGGCCACCGCCGTCTTCGAGCACGTCACGGTCGAACGCTGCGCGTCCGGGCTGGAGACACGGGGCAACGGCGGCACGCAGGCCGAAGTCACCGACGGCGTGATGCGGGACGTGGAGATGGCCGCGGTGACCGCTCTGGGGCAGTCCTGGGTGACGCTGCGACGGGTGTCGGTGGAACGGGCGGCGCTGGCCTTCGGAGCCGGGGAGGAGGCCCAGTTGTTCCTGCACGACTGCGGGGCCGCGGCGGTCACCACCGGCGGGATGTCCTCCTTCGGCAGCGCGCGGGCCGTCGCGCGGAACCTCACCGTGACCGGCTGCGACGGACTGGGCGTCTTCGCGAGGGACTCGGCCCGGGTGGAGGTCGTCGACGCCACCCTCGTCGACTGCGCGGTGAGCGGCGCCAGTTTCGTCGACCGCGCCTGGGGCCGGTTCGAAGGCTGCTCCGTGACGGGGACCGGGCAGCTGGGCGTCGTGCACAACGGGCTCGTCGACCTGGTCGCACTGCGCACGTCGCTGCCGGTGGTGGAAAAGGCCCTCCGGACCGAACCGGGCCCCACGGTGGTCCATCACCATTACGAGGGACCGGTCTTCAACGGCCCGGTCCACGATGTCCAGCTGGCGTGGAGGAACATCCACGCCGTCCAGAACCGGACGACGAACGAGGACGGTACCCGCACATGAGTGATCAGCAGCAGGACGCCGACGGGTCCGGCCCCGTCTTCCACGGCGCCGTGTCCGGGGCCCAGTTCGCCTGGAGCAACGAGACGGTCAACCAGAACCAGCAGAACAACACCGCACCCGCGCCCGGCTTCGAGGCCCTCGCCGCCCTCGTCGCCGACCTGATGCGGCAGCTCCCCGGGGCGGGCCTGCCCGACGGGGACCGTGAGGACGCCGAGGCCGCCGCCCAGGACGTCCTGGCGGAGGTCGCCGGGACCGGCGAGCCCGACCGGGGGAGGCTGCGCCGGGCCCTGGCCGCGTTCAAGGGAGCCCTGGCGCCGGTGGCGACCGGGGTGGTGGCCGGGACGGCGGTGGGCGCGCAGGAATGGGCCCGGACGGCGATCGAGGGCCTGACCTCGGCCGTCTGATCAGTGGCGGCCCGAGATCCGGTCGGCCAGGCGGGCCAGCGGGGTGGTCGTCGGCCGGTGCGTGGCGCTCTCGCGGCGGTCCGCCTCGCGGTAGGCGGCGTAGAGGGCCTGGACGCCGAGCCAGCGCAAGGGCTCCGGCTCCCAGCGCCGGACGCGGTGGTTCACCCAGGGGAGGGCGGTCAGTTCGGTGGATTCGCCGAGGACCAGATCGCGCAGGGTACGACCCGCGAGGTTGGCGGTGGCGACACCCGAGCCCACGTAACCGCCCGCCCAGCCCAGGCCCGAGGCGCGGTCCAGGGTGACGGTGGCGCACCAGTCGCGGGGCACGCCGAGCACGCCCGACCAGGCGTGGGTGATCTCCGTACCGGCGAGCTGCGGGAAGAACGACGTCAGGAGGGCGGTCAGGGAGGCGACGGTGGCCGGCTGGGTGCGGCCGTCGTTGTCGGTCCGGGAGCCGAAGCGGTACGGGACCCCGCGCCCGCCGATCGCGATCCGGTCGTCGGCGGTGCGCTGGGCGTACATGTACGCGTGGGCCATGTCGCCCAGCAGCGTGCTGTCCGACCAGCCCAGCCGGGCCCACGTCTCGGGCGGGAGCGGGGCGGTCACGATCATCGAGGAGTTCATCGGGAGCCACGAGCGCTTCTGGCCCTTGAGGGCGGCGGTGAAGCCCTCGGTGCAGCGGAGCACGTAGGGCGCGCGGACCGTGCCGTACGGGGTGACGGCGCGGCGGGGGGCGATCTCGGTGACCGGCGTGGACTCGTGGATGACCACCCCGAGGGCCTCGACGGCGGCGGCCAGGCCCCTGACCAGCTTCAGCGGGTGGATACGGGCGCCGTGCGGGCTCCAGTCGGCGCCGACGGCGTCGGCGATGTCGATACGGGAGCGGGTGGCGGGGGCGTCGAGGAGCTCGCGGTCGCCCGCGCCGTCGTCGAAGGCGAGCTCGTGGGCGTGGAAGGCCTTGAGGCGGGCCAGTTGGGCGGGGGTACGGGCGACTTCGAGGACGCCGCCGCGGTGGATGTCGGCGTCGATGCCCTCCTTGGCGGCGACGTCGATGACCTCGGTGACGGTGTCGTTCATGGCGCGCTGGAGGCGGCGGGCGGCCTGCGGGCCGTGCAGGGCGGCGTACCGGTCGCGGCCTGCGATGCCGCTGTAGAGCCAGCCGCCGTTGCGGCCGGAGGCGCCGTAGCCGCAGAACTTCTGCTCCAGCACGGTGACGCGGAGGTCGGGGGCGGCGCTCTTCAGGTAATAGGCCGTCCACAGGCCGGTGTAGCCGCCGCCGATGATGACGACGTCGGCGGTGGCGTCACCGGTGAGGGGGGTGCGGGGAGGGGCGGGCGGGGTGCCGTGCGCGGTCGCGTACCAGAAGGAAATACCGCCGTTGATCGTCATGGGGGAGTTGGTACACCTCGTTCCGGAGGGGTGTCCAGGGACGGGACGTCGTGTTTCCGGCCCGTACGCTCGACGGTGCGCCCTGCGGGCGGCTCGGCCGGTGTGGTGGCCGGTGTGGTGTGCCGGGCGCTGCCCGGACCCGCGCCTCAAGCGTCGGCGGGGCTGGATGTGTGCGGGGCGCCGGCCCACCCCTTTCAAGTGCCGCCGCGCATCGCACCGCATCGCACCGCACCGCCCGTTACCGTCGCCGTATGGTCGAGATTCCTCAGGAGCTGGTCGACTCGCAGGTGCGGTACGGCGGTGACGCCGGGCGGGAGTTCATCGCCGGGTTGCCCGCGCGGGCCGCGCGGTTCCTGGAGGAGTGGGAGCTGCGCCGCACCGGGCCGGCGATGCACGGGATGACCTCCCTGGTGCTGCCCGTGGCGCGGGCCGACGGCAGCCGCGCCGCGCTGAAGCTGGTGGCGGTGGACGAGGAGAGCGCGGGGGAGCCGGTCGCGCTGCGCGCGTGGGCCGGGCGGGGCTGCGTACGGCTGCTGGAGCACGACGCGGACACGGGCACCCTGCTGCTGGAACGGCTGGACGAGGCGCGGGACCTGGCGGAGCTCGCGCGGACCGACGCGCGGCGGGCGGTGGCGGTGGTCGGGGGGCTGCTGGCGCGGTTGACGGCGGTTCCGGCGCCGGCCGGGCTGCGCGGGCTCGGGGAGATGGCCGCCGGGATGCTGGAGGAGGTGCCGGGGGCGCTCGGGCGGTTGGTGGAGGAGCGGGACCGGCGGCTGCTGGCGGACTGCGCGGCGGCGGTGGCGGAGGTCGCCGGGGAGCCGGGGGACCGGCTGCTGCACTGGGATCTGCACTACGGCAACGTGCTGGCGGGCGGTCGGGAGCCGTGGCTGGCGATCGATCCGAAGCCGCTGTCGGGCGATCCGGGCTTCGAGCTGCTGCCGGCGATCGTCAACGACTTCCGGGCCGAGGACGTGCGGTGGCGGTTCGACCTGCTGACGGAGGCGGCGGGGCTGGACCGGGACCGGGAGCGGGCGCGGGCCTGGACGTTGGGGCGGGTGCTCCAGAATTGCCTGTGGGACGTGGCGGACGGGGAAGAGCGTCTGGACGAGGAGCAGTTGACGGTCGTCGAAGTGCTGTGCCCGCGTTCCGGGCCGGGGCGGTGATCCGTAGCGCACCGATGTCCCCGCCGTCCACGCGATGAATCGCCTGACGGACGATGCGTTGCGCAAGCTGGGCAGCGGGGCGGAGTAGCCGCCGGGCGCCCGCCCGGGACCGTAAGGAGGCGGCACCGGGCGGGTGGGCTGTCCGCCTACCCGACGGCCGGGACCGGGTGCTCCGGGCAGTCGAGCCAGGCCCGGGAGGTTCCGTCAGGGCTCACGGTGAGGCCGAACCGCTCGAACCCGGGGCGGTCCTGCTCGTTCCACCAGGCGTGGGCTGCTCTGAGTTCGCTCCACAGCTCCCGCGGGCCGGATTGGTAGACCTCGAACTCCTCCGCGCCGGGAACGAAGTCGATCGACGCCCAGGACGTGACCTGGGCGTCCCGGAGCCAGAGCGTGTAGCACCCGCCGTCGAGTTTCTCGGGGTAGGGGAACATCCCCTGTGTCTGGAGTCCGATGGCGAACATGGGGAGCCAGTCGGCCACGTCCTCCGGGGGCAGGGACGAGGTCGTCCGGCGGCCATCGGCCGGCCACGGCTTCCTGCCCAGGTACGTCTTCACGTGCGTTCGGTAGGCGCGGTGCTGCCGGAGCCGCATGAAGGCGGAGGAGCCGACGAACAGGCCGGACGCACTCCCGTCCGCCTGGACGGTCAGGCGGACCACGGCCTCCCCGCCGTACTCCGTGGCGTACGGGGAGACGATGATCCCGCCGGGCCGGGTCTGCCGGATGATGTCCGCCGGGATCTCCCGGAGGGAGGCCGTGATCAGCACACGGTCATACGGGGCGCACCCCGGCCAGCCCTGTGAGCCGTCTCCGACGACGGCGACCGGGTTGTAGCCGGTGGCGTCCAGGCGGGCTCGGGCCGTGGAAGCGTTCTCCGGGTCGAACTCGATGGTGGTCACGTTTTCCGCACCGACCCGTTCGGACAGCAGAGCCGCGTTCCAGCCGGTGCCCGTGCCTACTTCCAGGACCTTGACCCCAGGCTGGACGTCAAGAGCCGCCAGCATGGAGAACACCATGGCGGGCTGGGAGTTGCTGCATGTCGGGATGTTGCCCCGGTCGGGTCCCGTGTGGTTGCCGTCGTCCCACTGGGTGGTCAGGGAGGTGTCCGAGTAGACCGCGCGGAACCACGCCTGCGGGTCGGTCCGGCGGTCGATGGCCTCCACCGGTCCGCCGTCGGCCGGGCCGACTCCGGGCCAGATCACGTCCGGGACGAACGACTCCCGGAGTACGGCTTGGTAGGCGGGGAGCCAGTCGGAGGTCAGGGCCCCGATGTCCATGAGCCGGGAGGCCAACCCCTGGGGGCCGGCCTCCGTCGTGCCGCGTTCGGTCACTTGGTGCCGCTGCCCTTCGTGTCGCTGTGACCGGAGTCCTGGCCTTCCGAGCCGCCTCCGCCGTGACCGGCGCCCGACTGGCCGTCGTCCTGCTGGCTTCCGCCCTGACCCGAGCCGGCGCCCCCGCCGTGCTGTCCGCCCATGAACGTGCTCCTTCTCGGGAGGGATGAGTGGTGCTGTGAGCCGCCCCGGCCGATCGGTGGACCGGTCACCGGGGGCGGAGTCGCGTTGACCCCTGGCGCAGCCCGTTCGCGTCGTCCAGCCGCTGCGTGCTGCCGGTGAGAGGGACGCTAGGGCCGGGTGCCCGGCCCTGTCGGGGCTGATTCGCCGGGATCCTCGGGCTGGTCCGTGATCTTCCGGTGGATTCTCAGGCGGCGTCGAGAGCCCGCCGGGCGCGGGCGATCACGCGATGAGCGTCCGTCCCGTAGACCGCGGAGTCGGAGAGTGCCTGCCAGACCTTCCGGTACACGCCCACGCTGTCCGCGTCGTCCAGCCAGAGTTCCGCGTGCCAGTCCTCCGCGATCACCAGGCGGTCGTCGTACAGCCAGAAGCCGTTGGCGGGCGGGATCTTCAGGGAGGCGCCGAACGGGACGATGCCCAGCGAGACGGTGTCCAGCCCGAGGACGCCCGCCAGGCGGTCGAGCTGGGCGGCCAGTACGGGAGGAGGGCACACGAGGGCGTGGAGCGTGGCCTCCCGCATCACGATGTGGAACGTGCGCCCCGGCTCGTACAGCATCTCCTGGCGCTTCACGCGGGCCCGTACGGCCTCCTCGGTGTCCCGGACGGACTGGTGGAGATCGGCGTAGCGGGTGAAGACGTGGCGGGCGTACTCGGCGGTCTGGAGCATTCCCACGACCGTGGAGCCCTGCCGAACGTGGAAGGTCCTCGTGCGTTCGTACTCGGCCGTCAGCGTGTCCTGGACCGGTTTGTGGCCCGCGGCGAGCTGTCTGCGCCAGGCGCGGGACCGGGACTCCAGGCTCCGGAGCCTGGTGATCAGCTCCTCGGCCGCCTGCGGATGGCCGGTGGCGTCCGCCCACGCCAGCAGGTCGTCCGTCGTGGCGGTCTGGCGGCCGGTCTCCAATTTGCTGATCTTGGACTGGGTCCAGCCGAGCAGGACCGCCAACTGGCGTCCGGTGAGCCGCCGATCGGTGCGCAGCTCGCGCAGCCGCGCACCGAGGGCAACCCGTGCTTGTTGGAAGTCGGTGCTCACTCGGCGGACGGCACCTGTTCCGCGAAGGTCTCGTACGGCACGGCGTGATGCCACGCGGCGTCCCGGACCTGGCACGCGCGGGCCACCTCGACCGGGTCCGTGACCAGCTCGACGCCCGTCATCATGTCGTCGTCATCGAAGTGGAGCCGGGCGATGACCCGGGAGTCGAAGAGCCAGAAGTCGGCGTCGGGGAGTTGGAGGGCTTCGGCGTCGGAGCGCCAGAGGTTGCGGATGTCCTCGCCCACGGCGCTGTTGCGGCGGGCGTTGTCGAGCAGGTAGCGCTGACCGGGGGTGGGCGGGTTGTCGGCGATCCTCACCCGCTCGAAGCGCTTGCCCAGGGCGGACTGTTCGCGCCGGGACGCGCACCAGGGGTCGTTCAGGTCCCAGCCGGCGTCCTCGCCCCGGACGAACCGCTGGTACGTCTCGGTCTCCTCGTCCGACTGGTAGCGGCGCCGGGTCTCCAGGCGCCAAGCCGTGTGCGCGAAGGTCCGGAACATCCCGGCGAACTCTTCGAAGTCGATCAGCACGGGCGGCCTCTCCACGTCCCGCGGAGCGAAGTCGGCCAGGAGCACGCGCGGGACGACCACGACCCCCTCCCCATCCTTGACGTTCCGCAGCTGCGACACGTCGTCGGGGTCGGTCACCGCGTCGCCCTGGACCAGGACCTCCCCGGTGTCCAGGTCCTCGTACAGGGTCGGGCATCCGTCGTTGCCGGAGTTGGTACCGATGAACCGGAGTCGCCGGGCCATTGCCGTTCCCCTCCCACCAGCGGAAAAGTCCCGACCAGGATGGGACGGGTACGGGCTCCCTGTCCCGCGTGATTCGCAATGATTCTCCGGACGCGACGCAAAAGAGCCCCCTGGTTCCAGGCGCATGCCAGGGAACCAGGGGCTTCTCGCGGTCCCGGAGCTGACGGGTGAAGGCGCGGAGGCCGTGATGACCTCCCGGAAGACCACGACCTCACGACCTCCGTCGCGCCCGGTTCTTCGGCCTTGCGGACACAGTCCGCCTCTTGGCCCTCCAGGGAGTCGGAGACGAACGGCTCGTGTGAAAGCCGCAGGTGGAGGACGGCGACTGCGTCCGCCGCCGGAGTCGCGGGGCTGGGTCGTCACGGTTCCAGGACGACCTTGCCGGTGGTGGCGCGGGTTTCCAGGGCGTGGTGGGCGGCGGCGGCCTCGGCGAGCGGGTAGCGGGTCAGGGCCGGGCGCAGGCGGCCGGCGGCGGCCTCGGCGAGGGCGCTGGTCTCCAGGACGCGCAGCGGGTCGGGGGCGCCGACCTGCTGGAGCATGGCCGGGCCGAGGACGCCGCGGGTGGTGATGGAGCGGGCGGCGAGGTCGGCGCGTTCGGCGTCGGTGAGGTCGAGGGGGCCGCCGGACCAGCCGAAGACGAGGTGCCGGGCGCCGGGGGCGAGGAGGCCGAGGGCGGTGCGGGCGGTGTCGCCGCCGACGGAGTCGAAGAGGACGGTGGCGCCGCCGGGGTGGTGGGCGCGTACGGCGTCGGGCCAGCCGGGGTCGGTGTAGTCGAGGGCGAGGTGGGCGCCGTTGGCGGGGCCGCCGGCGAGGGCGATGACGGTGGCGCCGGCGGAGCGGGCGTACTGGACGAGCAGGGTGCCGATGCCTCCGGCGGCGGCGGGGATCAGGGCGACGGAGTCCGGGCCGAGGTCGGCGAACTGGAGGATGCCGAGGGTGGTGCGGCCGGTGCCGATCATGGCGACGGCTTCGGCGGGGTCGAGGCTGTCGGGTACGGGGTGCAGGCGGTCGGCGTCGGCGACGGCGTACTCGGCGTAGCCGCCGGGGGCGAAGCCGAGGTGGACGACCACGGTGCGGCCGAGCCAGGCCGGGTCGGTGCCGGGGCCGAGCGCGTCGACGGTTCCGGCGACCTCGCGGCCGGGGACGGTGGGGAGCTCGGGCAGCGGGGCCGGCGGGCCCTGGATGCCCCGGCGGAGGCTGGTGTCGAGCAGGTGGACGCCGGCGGCGGCCACGGCGATGCGGACCTGGCTGGGGGCGGGGACGGGGATGTCCGTGTGCTCGTGGGTGAGGTTCTCGGCGGGGCCGAAGGCGTGGAGGCGGATGGCTCGCATGGCGGGCATGGCGCCAGGGTGCGACCTCGAGCGGGGTTGAGGTCAAGAGCGGCCGTTGTCAGTGGGGTGCTTCACGATGGGGGGATGGTGCGCAAAGGGCAGCAGGGGCAGCAGGGGCAGCAAGGTCAGCAGGGGCGGCAGCAGACGGTGAAGGCGGCGCGGCGGCCGGAGCTGCGGCTGCCCGAGCTGACCGGGTGGGACGGCGGCGAGCTGGAGCCGGACGGGGACTACGACGGGCTGGAGTTCGCGGACCTGGACCTGGCCGGCCAGGAGGGGATCGGGGCCCGGTTCATGGACTGCGCGCTGCGGCGGTGCGCGCTGGACGAGGCGGGGCTGTCGAAGGCGCGGATCCTGGACTCGGTACTGGAGGGGGTCCGGGGGGTGGGGACCGACCTGTCGGGGGCCTCGCTGCGGGACGTGGAGCTGGTGGACGCGCGGCTGGGCGGCGTGCAGATGCACGGGGCCGTGCTGGAGCGGGTGGTGGTGCGCGGGGGCAAGATCGATTATCTGAACCTGCGGAAGGCGCGGCTCAAGGACGTGGTCTTCGAGGGGTGCGTGCTGGTGGAGCCGGACTTCGCGGGGGCAGTGCTGGAGCGGGTGGAGTTCCGGGACTGCGGGCTGCGGGGGGCGGACTTCAGCGGGGTGCGGATGGCGGACGTGGACCTGCGGGGGGTCTCCGTACTGGAGATCGCGCGGGGGGTGGAGGCGCTGGCCGGGGCGGTGATCAGCCCCGGCCAGCTGTTCGAGCTGGCCCCGGCGATGGCCGCGCAGCTGGGGCTGCGGGTGGAGGCGTAGCGCTCCGGGCTGCGGGTGGAGGCGTAGCGCTCCGGGGTGCGGGTGGAGGCGTAGCCCTCCGGGGTGCTGCGCCGTTGCAGGGGCCGCTGCCCCGGGCCCTGACGAGCGCCGCCCGGGCCCGCGCCTCGAACGCCGACGGGGCTGGAGGGGTGGCGGCGGGTGCGGACGGGCGGCTGCGACGAATGGCCGAGCAGACGGATGTCCGGACGGGCGGTTCACCGGGCGAGGTGCCTAACGTCTCAGGCAGGCACACCGGTGTACGAGGCTCGTGGAGGCGTCATGTCGCAGTGGAGTCGCCGACTGGCGGGTGCCTGTGCCGGCACGGTCGCCATCGGCCTGCTCGTCGTGGGAGGCGTCCTCGGCACGCCTGCTCCTCGGGGAGGGGCCGGGGGCAGCACAGGGTCCGAGGCCGACGGTACGTCCGGGACGGCCGTGGGCGCCTATCTTCACTACGGCTCGCCGGGTGTCGAGCGGATGCGGGAACTCTCGCGCTGGCTCGGCGGCACCGAGCTGCGCGCCGGGCACACCTATCTGCCCGGCGACACCTGGTCGAACGTCGAGGGGGCTCCCGATTCCCTGCGCAGCTGGGCACGGTGGCGCAGGGAGAGGGCCGACCGGCTGTTCGTCCTGAACGTGCCCATGCAGGAGCGCAACGAGGCCAGTGTCCCCGACGGCCGGGTCGCTGAGCTGATTCGATCCGGCGCCCGGGGTGTGAACGACCATCACTTCCAGCGTTTGGCCCGGCGTCTGGTCGACCTGGGGGTGCCGGACACGGTGATCGTGCTCGGCTGGGAGATGAACGGCTTCAACTACACCCACCGCTGCCGTCCCGACCCCGTGAACTGGAAAACGTACTGGCGTCGCATCGTGGCCGCCATGCGGTCGGTGGAGGGGCAGCGGTTCCGGTTCGACTACGCCCCCAACCGCGGGGGTGACGCGATCGCCTGGACGCGTTGCTACCCCGGCGATGACGTGGTCGACGTCATCGGCATGGATTCCTACGACCAGGAGCCCGGCCGTACCTTCGACGAGCAGGTCACCCAGCCCTACGGACTCCAGCACCAGGTCGACTTCGCGAAGGCGCACGGCAAGCGGATCTCGTACCCCGAATGGGGGCTGTTCCGGCACGGCGACAACCCCGAGTACATGCGGCGCATGCTGGCCTGGTTCGACGAGCACAAGCCGCTCTACCACAGCATCACCGACTACTGCCCGCACGGCGTGTGGCAGTGCGGACAGAACCCGCGTTCCACGCAGGTGTTCCGGGAGTTCCTAGGCCGGGACGCGGGGGAAGCGGGCCTGGAGGGTCCAGATGGCCGGGTTGTCGGCCAGGCCGTCGTGCATGTCGATCAGGTCCGCGATCAGGTCGTGGAGGAAGTCGCGGGCCTCGCGGCGCAGCAGGCGGTGGCTGAAGGTCAGCGGGGCCTCTTCGGCCGGCATCCAGTCGGACTCGACGTCGACCCAGCCGAAGCGGCGCTCGAAGAGCATCCGGTCCGTGGACTCCGTGAAGTCGAGCTCGGCGTACTGCCGGTTGGCGGAGCGGTTGCCGCGGGGGTCCTTGTCGAGCTGCTCGACGATGTCGCACAGGGCCCAGGCGAAGTCCAGTACGGGCACCCATCCCCAGGCTGTGGATACTTCCCGGTCCGCGTTGGTGTCGGCGAGGTACACGTCCCCGCAGAACAGGTCGTGCCGCAGGGTGTGGACGTCCGCGGAGCGGTAGTCGGTCTGCGGGGGGTCGGGGAAGCGCCGGGAGAGGGAGTAGCCGATGTCGAGCACGTAGCTGATGGTGTCACGCGCGCCGGGACCGCTCACCTCCGGTGTCAGGGCAGCAGGCGCTGTTCCTTGGCCACCGAGACCGCGCCCGCGCGGGTGTCGACGCCGAGCTTGTCGTAGATGCGGCCCAGGTGGGTCTTGACCGTGGCCTCGCTGATGAACAGGGCGCGGGCGATGTCGCGGTTGCCCAGGCCCCGGGCCAGCTGGCCGAGGATGTCCAGTTCGCGGTCGGTCAGGGTGGGCCGGGTGCCGCGCATGTGGGCCATCACCCGGCTGGCCACCGGCGCGGACAGCGTCGTGCGGCCCTGGGCGGCGGAGTGGATGGCGGCGAAGAGTTCCTCGGGGCGTTCGGCCTTGAGGAGGTAGCCGGTGGCGCCCGCGCCGATCGCCCGGGTGATGTCCGCGTCCGTGTCGTAGGTGGTCAGGACCAGGACGTGCGGGGGCGTGGGGAGCGCCGTGATGCGGCGGGTGGCCTCGACTCCGTCGATGCCCTCGCCCAGCTGGAGGTCCATCAGGACCACGTCGGGGCGGAGCTTCGCGGCGAGGGCGACCGCCTCCTCACCGCTGCCCGCCTCGCCGAGGACCTCGATGTCCGGTTCGCTGCCGAGCAGGGCCAGCAGCCCGGCGCGGACCACCACGTGGTCGTCGCAGAGGAGGATCGTGGTCATGGGGCCGGCTCCAGGGGGATGGCCGCGGAGAGGACGGTGCCCTCGCCCGGCGTGGACTCGATCGTCAGGGTGCCACCGAGCTGGCGTACGCGGGCCCGCATGGCCGGGAGCCCGTGTCCGCGTTGGGCCGTGTCGGTGCGGGGCTCGGTGAAGCCGTGGCCATCGTCGGCGATGTCCAGGACGACCTGGTCGCCGAGGAAGCTCAGGGTGAGCGCGGCCGTACGGGCCCCTGAGTGCTCGCGGACGTTGGCCAGCGCGCCCTGGGCTATGCGCAGCAGTGCGGACTGGACGCGGTCCGGGAGCGGGGTCGGCGTGCCTTCGAGGTGGAAGCGGACCTCGATGTCCGGGCCGGCGTCCAGGGAGCGCAGGGCGTCGGTGAGGCCGGCGCCGTCGGCGAGCTCGGGCGGGGCCAGGTCGTGGACGAGCCGCCGGGCCTCGGAGAGCCCGTGTGCGGCGATGTCGGTGGCGGTACGGACGTGCGCGCGGGCGGTGGCCGGGTCGGTCTCCCAGGTGCGGTCCGCGGCCTGGAGCAGCATCTGCTGGCTGGAGAGGTTCTGGGCGAGGGTGTCGTGGATCTCCATGGACAGGCGCTGGCGCTCGGCGAGGGTGCCTTCGCGGCGTTCGGTGGCGGCCAGTTCGCGGCGGGTGCGGATCAGGTCGTCGATCAGCGTGCGCTGGGCCTGGGCCTGGCGTTCCATGTGGACGAAGACGGCGGTGGCGAGGGCGGCGACGGCGGGCGGGGCGAGGAGGAGGTTGGGGTCGAAGGACTTGGCCAGCTGGAGCTGGGCGATCACCACGAAGCCGGTGAGGAGGGCCACCAGCACGATCGCGGCGCGCGGGGGGAGGGTGCGCAGGGCGGTGAAGAACAGCGGCACGGCGCACCAGGCGAAGCTCGGCGCGAGGATGACCAGGACCACCCAGGTGGTGACGACCAGGCCGAGCCACAGGAGTCGCCGGGCGGTGGGGGCGGCGCCGAGGGCGGGGCCGAGTACGTAGAGCAGGGCCAGCGTGATGCTGAGGGCGATGATCCACGGGGTGCGGGGTTCGCCGGGGTGGCGCAGCAGGAAGCGGACCACGGAGGCGCCGAGGAGGAGGAAGAACGCGGTGTGCGCGACCGTGGCCAGCGTTCGGGTGTCGTCGCGCGGTGGGGCGGGGTGCGCGGGGTGCACGGGGTGCACGGGGTGCTCCTCGGTCGGGGGCATGCGTCCATTGTCGGCTGCGGTGTCGCTGCCGGGGCTCCGCCCGGACCCCGCGCCTCAAACGCCGGCGAGGCTGGAGGGGCCGGAGGGTCGGTTGGGGCGGAGGCGGTCCTGAACAGGAAATACCTCGCCGGAGGCGATCCGCATCGACCGATCGGATGACCCCCGGGTCAGCCGGTGAGGTGGGCGGGGCGAGCCGGTACGGGGACGGGGTGCGGGGGGTTTCGGGCCGAGGCTTGGAGCAGTGAGGGAGCCGGCCCGACCGGCCCCGAACGACCGACCCGATGCCGTCACCGTGCCACCGTGCCACCGTTCTCAGGAGCAGAGATGAAGACCCGCACCCGCGTTCTCACCGGTACCGCCCTCGCCGTCGCCCTGGGCGCCGGAGCCTTCGGTGCCGTGAGCGCCAGCGCGACCCCCGCCGCCGAGACCGCCCAGGTCTCCGTGGCCGGCAAGAAGGACGGCCCGAGCGGCAAGAACTTCACCACGACGACGCACCTGACCGTCGACGCCGCGACCCGCGCCGCCCAGGCCGCGCTGAAGGCCGCCGAGTCCGAGAACCAGAAGGTGACCGTCGCCGTCGTCGACCGCAACGGCAACACCATCGTCACCCTGCGCGGCGACGGCGCCGGCCCGCAGTCCTACGAGTCGGCGGAGCGCAAGGCCTTCACCGCCGTGTCCTGGAACGCCCCGACCTCGGTGCTCGCGGGCCGGCTCGCCCAGACCCCGAACCTGAAGGACATCCCCGGCACCCTCTTCCTCGGTGGCGGCACCCCGGTCCAGGCGGACGGCGCGCCCGTCGCGGGCATCGGTGTGGCCGGCGCCCCGAGCGGTGACCTGGACGAGAAGTTCGCCAAGGCCGGCGTGGACGCGCTGAACAAGTAGCCCGCCGTGGACGCGCTGAACAAGTAATCAGCCATGGATGCTCCGAACAAGTAGCCCGCGGGTCCGCCCCGCCTAGGATCGAGTACGTGGAACACCGTGCTCTCTCCCACCTCGCCGCCCCTGCCGTCGCCGCCCTGCTCGCCCTCACCACGGGCTGTACGGGCGACACGGTCCAGGGGCGGCCGGGTGCGTCGGGGCTGCGTGACCCGTACTTCCCGCGGGCCGGGAACGGCGGCTACCAGGTCGACCACTACGCGCTGGACCTGGACTACGACCCCGCCGACGGGCGGCTGCGCGGTAAGGCCGTGATCACCGCCCGCGCCGAGCAGGGGCTCAGCTCCTTCAACCTGGACTTCAGCGGTCTGAACGTCGAGGGCGTGACCGTCCAGGGGGCGGGCGCCCGGTACAACCGGACCGGCAACGAGCTGACCGTGCGCCCCGCCGAGGACCTGAAGAAGGGCGAGGTCTTCCGTACGGAGGTCGACTACAGCGGGAAGCCGAAGCCCCTCGTGGACCCGGACGGCTCCCGGGAGGGCTGGATCACCACCGGGAACGGCGCGGTCGCCGTCGGCGAGCCGCTCGGTTCGATGACCTGGTTCCCCGGCAACCACCACCCCAGCGACAAGGCCGCCTACGACATCACCCTGACCGTCCCGCGCGGCTACGAGGCCGTCTCCAACGGCGAGCTGCGCTCCCGGACCGAGGAGGCGGACGGGCGGACCGCCTTCGCCTGGCACAGCCCGGAGCCGATGGCGAGCTATCTGGCGACGGCCGTGATCGGGCCGTACAAGGTGACGACCGGGCGGACGCCCTCGGGGATCGGCCTCTACAGCGCCGTGGCGCCGGGGGAGCCGGCCGCCGGTTCGGGGCCGCTCGCGCGGCTGCCGGAGATGGTGGAGTGGGGCAGCGGGCGGTTCGGCCCGTACCCGTTCGCCGCCGCGGGCTCGATCGTGGTGCCCGCCGGAACCCTCGGCTACGCGCTGGAGACCCAGGGCCGGCCCGTCTTCCCCGGCACGCCGACCGAGGAGGAGCTCGTCGTGCACGAGCTCGCGCACCAGTGGTTCGGCAACTCGGTGTCACCGAAGTCCTGGAAGGACATGTGGCTCAACGAGGGCTTCGCGACCTACGCCGAGTGGCTGTGGGCCGAGGACCACAACGGGCCCACGGCGCAGGAGCACTTCGATGCCTTCCGGACCGGTGACACGGACGTCGACCGGGACGCCGGCGTCGACTGGCAGGCCTTCCCGCCGGCCGCGCCGCCCGGGCCGAAGGACATCTCGGCGGAGCCGGTGTACTACGGCGGCGCGATGGCCTTGCACCGGATCCGCCAGGAGGTGGGCGACGAGAAGTTCTTCGCCCTGGTGCGCGGCTGGGCCGCCGACCACCGGCACGGGAACGCGAGCACGGCCGATTTCACCGCCTACGCCGAGGAGAAGACGGGCCACGACCTGAAGAAGGTCTGGGACGCGTGGCTGTACGGGAAGGACCGTCCCGAGTAGCGCTCGTGCCGGCTACGGGGCTTCGAGCGGCTTGCGCAGCACGGTGCAGTCGCGGCCCATCTCGCGGTCCTTGGCCCTGCGCAGCTCGAGGTACCCCTGGGACTGCCAGAAGGCGAGGGCCTCGGGGTTGTTGTCCAGTACGGCGATCCGCACGCCCGTGCGTCCGGCGGCGCGGAAGCGGTCCTCGACCAGGGTGGCCACGGCGCGCCCGTACCCCTCGCGGTGCGCGGTGGCGTCGATGAGCAGCAGGCCGATCCACGGGTCCGGGTCGTCGGCGGCCGGGGCCCGAGTGAGGGTGGCGGCCAGGCCGACGAGGCGGCCGGCCGAGCGGGCGAGGAGTACCTCGGCGCTGTCGTGGGCCAGTTCGTCGGCGAGTGCGGCGGCGACCTGTTCGACCGTGATGCGGTCCGGGTCGGGGAAGTCGCCGCTGAGTTCGAAGAACGCGTGGTTCGTCGAGTAGAGGGCGGCGATCTCGGTGAGGACCGGGCCGGGGAGGGCGCCGTCGACGGGGACGAGCGGTTGCAGGATCACCTGTCGAACGGTAGCGAAGCCCCCTCCCCGGACGGCCGGGAGGGGGCTTCACCAGCGCCGGTGTCCGGCGGGTGCCGGACCTTGCGGTGCTGCCGGAGGTCTTAGACGTTGACGCCGAAGTCCTGCGCGATACCGGTGAGGCCGGAGGCGTAACCCTGGCCGACCGCGCGGAACTTCCACTCGGCGCCGCTGCGGTAGAGCTCGCCGAAGACCATGGCGGTCTCGGTCGCCGCGTCCTCGGAGAGGTCGTAGCGGGCGATCTCGGCGCCGCCGGCCTGGTTCACGACGCGGATGTACGCGTTGCGGACCTGGCCGAAGTTCTGGCTGCGGGTCTCGGCGTCGTAGATGGAGACCGGGAAGACGATCTTGTCCACGTCGGCCGGGAGGCCGGCGAGGTTGACGTTGATGGCCTCGTCGTCGCCCGCGCCCTCGCCGGTGCGGTTGTCACCGGTGTGGACGATGGTCTGGTCCGGGGTCGACTTGTTGTTGAAGAAGACGAAGTGGCCGTCGGAGACGACCTTGCCCGTCGGGTTGACCGCGATCGCCGAGGCGTCGAGGTCGAAGTCGACACCGGTCGTCGTACGGACGTCCCAGCCGAGGCCGACCGTGACGGCAGTGAGGCCCGGGGCCTCCTTCGTGAGCGAGACGTTGCCGCCCTTGGACAGGCTGACAGCCATGGGAATGTCCCTTTCCTCATCCAACATGCTCGTACAGGCGGTCAAACTACCGCTGCCCCCTATAACGCGACGAGAGGCCGGTCGGGTTCCCGTCGTGAATTGTCCGTGACCTCGCATCTCGGCGGGCCGGAACGCGCGGCCGGTAAATGAGGGTGACGGCGGCGCTGTCGGGGGCGGATCATAGGGGCATGCCTGGTCCTTATGTCATCCGCGGTTCGGTCGTGCTCCCCGAGGGAGAGCTCGCCTGGCGGTTCTCGCGATCCTCCGGACCCGGCGGTCAGCACGTGAACACCTCGGACTCGCGCGCGGAGCTGCTGTTCGACCTGGCGGCCACCACGGCGCTGCCCGAGGTGTGGAAGGAGCGGGCGCTGGAGCGGCTCGCCGCGAAGCTGGTGGACGGGGTGGTGACCGTACGGGCCTCCGAGCACCGCTCGCAGCTGCGCAACCGGGAGATGGCGCTGGTCCGGATGGCTTCGCTGCTGGCCGAGGCGACGGCGCCGCCGCCGAAGCAGCGCCGGGCGACGAAGATCCCGCGCGGGATCAATGAGCGGCGGCTGCGCGAGAAGAAGGCGCGCGCCGAGACCAAGCGCGGCCGCACCGGCCGGGACTGGTAGCCCCGCCCGTGCCCGTCTTACCGCCCGCTCCGCCCGCCCCGGGTGCCCTGCGCGCCGTGCCCCTGCTACGCGCCCAGGTGCCGGTAGCGCCCGCGGAAGTAGGTCAGCGGGGCCGAGTCGGGGGCCGGCAGGCCCGCCGTCAGGACCCGGCCGACGACCAGGGTGTGGTCGCCCGCCTCGACGCGGTTCTCCGTACGGCATTCCAGGGTGGCCAGGGCGCCGGTCAGCACGGGGGCGCCGGAGGCCTCGCCGCGTACGTACGGCAGGTCGGCGAAGAGCAGTCGGTCGCTGATGCGGCCCTTCATCGCGAAGCGGCCCGCGACCTGGAGCTGGTGGTCGGCGAGGACCGAGACCGCCCACAGGGGCTGTTCCGCCAGCAGGTCGTCCATCCGGGAGCCCTCGCGCAGGCTCACCAGGACCAGTGGCGGGTCCAGGGACACGGACATGAAGGCGGTCGCCGTCATACCGACGTCCTCGCCGCGCGGGCCGTCCGCCGTCAGCGGGGGCTCGTGCGCGGTGATCAGGCACACGCCCGCCGCCAGCCGGGACATGGCTGCCCGGAACTCGTCATTGCTCACTCCCTCAGCATGGGGGGTTCCTTGGGGCGCGGTGGGTACGGGGGTCGTCTTCAGCACGTTGAAACGCTAATCTCGCCCTTCCGCGCCGCACATCGGGCCATGGTCCGAGTCGCGTCCCCGCCCCTTGGCCCAGGCCCGGGCGTATCGTTTGCTCTCGGGAAGGGGAGGGAGCGCTCCCCGTCATGCACGAGCCCGCTGCGCACCGATATTCACCTCATGTGACTTGAGTCACAGAGGGCAAGATTTGTTGACCCTGTGTACCTGCCGCACAGCTCACTGTGATTCAGTGGACGGGACACCGCAACGAAACGCCGATGACAAACCTGGAGTTGCTGTCGAGGTCTCGGGGAGAGCGAGCAATGGAGACCGAGTCGGAGCCGTACGTCCGTCTTGCGACCCTGCGGCAGCTGCACCGGGTGGTGGCCGAACTCAATACGGCCCGGAGCCTGGCGGACACTCTGCAGACCGTCGTGGACGGCATCGTCGCGGGCCTCGGCTACGAACTCGCCTGTGTCAACCTCGTTCGCCCGGACGGTGATCTCGTCGTCGCCGCCTTCGCCGGCGATCCTGCCGCGGAGGCCCTCATCACCGGCCGGGTCGGCTCCCGCGCCTCCTGGGAACGCCGCCTGACGATGGGTGAGAACTGGGACGGACTCAGGTTCATCCCGCACACCGAGGGCTGGGTCCTCATGGAGGACGACGTCCCCCAGTGGCACACCGACGGCCCCGATCCGCGCTTCGAGGACGAGTGGCACCCCGAGGACCGGCTCTACGCACCCATGTACGCGTCCGCCGGGGAACTTCTGGGTGTCATTTCGGTGGACAGGCCGCGCAACGGCCGTCGGCCCGGCGCCTGGGGCCGCGAGGCGCTCCAGATGTACGCGTTCCAGGCGGCGATTGCTATCAGCAATGCAAGGCTCCGCGCGAACATGCAGCGGGCGCTGGTCCGGCTGGAGCGCGAACAGCAGGCGCTGCGGGCCAGTGAGGAGTCGTTCCGCCAGGCCTTCGAGTACGCGCCCAGCGGTATGGCCATCGCCGAGATGGGCGGGGACCAGCACGGCCGGCTGCTGCGGACCAACGACGCGCTGTGCCGGCTGCTCGGCCGGCCCGCCTCCGTCCTGCGCCGTTACTCCTTCTCCGACCTGGTCCACCCCGAGGACATCGGGACGCTGCTGCGCACCTCCGCCGAGGGCGGCCGCGCCGAGCTGCGCCTGGGCCGCCGCGACGGCACGTATGTATGGGTATCGCTGCGCAACTCCGTCGTCGCCGACGCCGCCGACGGGCCCCGCTTCCTGCTCACGCACGTCGAGGACATCGAGGAGCGCAAGCGGCACGAGCTCCAGCTCGCCCACCGCGCCAGCCACGACTCGCTGACCGGCCTGCCCAACAGCGCCGAGCTGCGGGCCCGGCTCGGCGCGCGGCTGTGCCGCAGACCGCAGTCGGTACGGGCGACCGCGGTCGAGGCGCTGGACGCGGCCTTCGAGGGGCGTGACGCGTACGACGGGCACACGGGGCACCTGGGGCACGACGGGCACCCGGTGGCGGCGGAGGCGGGTGGTGCCGGTGAGCACGGGTTTCACGCCGACGGCCCCGACCGGTTCCCCGGGGCCGATCCCTTCGAGTTCCCCGGGGCGCCGCCCGCCCCGTCGGACGGTCCGTACGACCACCACGTGCACACGGTGGCGCCCGCGACCGACATCGACGACGGCACGAAGGGGCTCGCGGTCCTCTTCTGCGACCTCGACGGCTTCAAGTCGATCAACGACCGGTTCGGGCACCACACGGGCGACGCGGTCCTGATCGAGGTCGCCCGGCGGCTGACGACCGGCGTCAGGGACGGTGACACCGTCGCTCGGCTGGGTGGTGATGAATTCGTCGTTCTGGCGGACGGCCTGGGTGCGGCGGACGCCGCCGACCTCGCGGTCCGGCTGCGCAACGCGATCATCCCGCCGATCAGGGTCGACGGCCGTGCGGTGCGGGTCGGAGCCAGTTTCGGCATCGGCTGGGCCAGCTGCGGGATGTCCGCGGACGAGGTGCTGCGCTCGGCCGATCAGCGGATGTATATCGAGAAAAGGTCCCGGTCGAAGGCCCATCGCAGGGCCGGCTGAGGCGATCTGCCGCTCGTGGGTGCACGTGTTCGGGGTAGGCTCCCGGGGGTCGAAAGGAGTGACCTGCGATGACGACGCCCGCGAACAACGGCCCGCACGGTGGGGCGAACAAGCCCGAGGACGACGATCCGTTCGGCTATCTCTACGAGGATGGCCAGGCGGCCGGAGCCACACCGCCCGCGTCGGGCGGTGGATACGGCTACCCGGGCGCGTCGGCCGGCGGTCACAACGGTCCCCAGCCCGGTGTCCCCCGCACCTCGCACCACCAGGTGCGTACGGTCGGCGACCGCAGGAACGGCGGCCAGCGCGGTCCCGTCCCGCACCAGCCGAGCCCCGGGCAGCAGCCCCCGGCGTACCCGCAGTACCAGGCCCCGGAAGCGCTCCAGGCGGGCGGCTACGGCGTCCCGCAGCAGAGCCAGCCCCCGCAGCACCAGACCCAGGCGGTCGCCCAGCCCGGCGGCCACGGCGGCGGCGGTGGCTCCAGCCGCCGCGGCCTGCTGATCGCGGCGGTCGCGGTGGTGGCGGTGGTCGTGATCGGCATCGTCGCGGCGCTGCAGTTCGGCGACAAGGACAAGGGCAAGGACGACGCGTCCACGACGGGCGGCCAGCAGTCGGCGGCCCCCCAGAACCCGGCGAGCCAGGCCCCGAGCGCGAAGCCGTCGCAGGCTCCCCTGCCGAAGGCGGACTTCGCCGGCAGCGGCATGTCCCTCACGGGCGGTGCCACGCTGCAGAACACGGTGCCGGGCGCGAAGAGCGAGGGCGGCCAGTACGTGGGCGGCCTCAACGCGCAGGGCGCGGCGGCCACCTGGTCGCTGGAGGTTCCCAAGGCGGGCAAGTACAAGCTGAAGATGACCTACGGGGTGCCGGGCAAGGACGCCAACACCACGCTGACCATCAACGGCGAGGCGCAGACCCGGCCGGTCAACATGGCGAACTTCTCCAAGGCCGCCGCGGGCGACTGGGCCAAGGGCTGGACCAACACCTACTCGCTGGTGGACCTCAAGCAGGGCGCCAACACGATCAGGATCTCGTGCGAGGCGGGCAACCAGTGCGAGGTCGTCCTCGACCAGCTCTGGCTGGAGCAGGGCTGATCCGCCCCGCGCCCCCCGGTGGCCCCTAGGCCGTCGTGATCGTCACCGACCCCCGTACCTCCTCGTAGGTGCGGGGGTCGAATGCTCCCGCCACCGGGGCGAGGACCGTGGCCGCCGAGAGGGCGACCGCGCGGGTGAGGCGGGCGGGCCAGTCCAGGCCCTCCGCCGTCGCGGAGAGCAGGCCGGCGACCGCGGAGTCGCCGGCTCCGGTGGGGTTGCCGGACAGCGGGCGCGGCGGGGCCGCCCGCCAGGTGCCCTCGGCGGTGGCGGCCAGCAGACCGTCCGGGCCGAGCGAGGTGACCACCGCGTGGGCGCCCCGGCGGCGGGCGTCCCGGGTGGCGGGGAGCGGGTCGCGGGATCCGGTGAGCTCGGCCAGCTCGGCGGCGTTCGGCTTGATGATCTCGGGGCGGGCGGCGATCCCGCGGCGCAGGGCCTCGCCGCCGGTGTCCAGCAGGACGGGGACCCCGGCCGCACGGGCCGAGCGGACGAGCAGGGCGTACGCGCCCACCGGCACGCCCGGCGGGAGGCTGCCGCACAGGGCCACGGCGCGGGCGCCGTACACGAGGTCCTCGTAGCGCGCGAGGAAGCGCGACCACTCGGCGGCCGTGATCGGCGGGCCGGGCTCGTTGAACTGCGTGGTGTCGCCTGAGGCCGCGTCGACCACGGCCACCGTGCGCCGGGTGTTGCCGGCGCACGGCACCAGGGCGTCGACCACCCCCGGGGACCGTGCGAGCAGCCCGCGGACGACGGAGCCGACCGGGCCTCCCGCGAAGCCCGTCGCGGTCACCTCGTGGCCGAGGGCGGCCAGGACGTGCGCGACGTTGATCCCCTTGCCGCCGGGGCGTTCGGTGACGGCGGACACCCGGTGCGAGGCGTGCGGAAGCAGCCGTGGCACCTGGTACGTGACGTCGAGTGCGGTGTTGAGCGTCACGGTAAGGATCATGGGCACTCCCGGGTCTGTTGCTGCCGGGATCATGCCAAACACAAGGCGGTCGGCCCAGTCCTCGGGCCGACCGTTTTCCCTGCGTACAGCCTCTTGGCCGTCAGATCGCCGGTCGCACCGGCGGGCTGACGATCCATTCGCCGCGCCGCATGACGCCCTGGACGTCGAATCCGGCGTCCAGGACGACGAGGTCCGCGTACTTGCCGGGCTCCAGCGAGCCGATCTCGTCGTAGAGGCCGATCAGCTTGGCCGGGTTGGCGGAGATCGCCTGGACCACGGACTCCACCGGCAGTTTGTCGAGGGTCACCGAGCGCTTGAAGGCGGTGTCCAGGGTCAGCGTCGAGCCGGCGATGGAGCCGCCCTCCACCAGCCGGGCCACGCCGTGCTTGACCTCGACCTCCAGGGGGCCCAGGTGGTAGGTCCCGTCGCCGAAGCCGGCCGCGTCCATCGCGTCGGTGATCAGCGCCACGCGGTGCGCGCCCGCGTGGTGGAAGGCCAGTTCGAGTGCCGCCGGGTGCAGGTGGGTGCCGTCGTTGATCAGCTCGACGGTGATCCGCTCGTCCTCCAGCAGCGCGGCGATCGGGCCGGGCTCGCGGTGGGCGAGGGGCGGCATCGCGTTGAAGAGGTGGGTGGCCACCGTCGCGCCCGCGTCGATGGCGGCGCGCGTCTGCTCGTACGTGGCGTCCGTGTGGCCGATCGCGGCGATGACCCCGTGCTCGGCCAGCAGCCGTACGGAGTCCAGGCCGCCCGGCAGTTCGGTGGCGAGGGTGACCATGCGGGCGGCGCCGTGCGCGGCGTCGATCAGCTTGCGGACCTCGGCCGGGTCGGGGTCGCGGAGCAGGTCCTCCTTGTGCGCGCCCTTGCGGCAGGCGTTGATGAACGGCCCCTCGAAGTGGATGCCGGCGATCTCCCCCTGCTGGGTCAGCTCGGCGAGCAGGGCCGCGCGGCGGGCCAGTTCGTCCAGGTCCCCGGTGACGGTGGAGGCGACGAGGGTGGTGGTGCCGTGCTCGCGGTGGGTGCGGACGCCCTTGAGGATGTCCTCGGCGGTGCCGGAGGTGAAGGAGGCGCCGCCGCCGCCGTGGTTGTGCATGTCGACGAAGCCGGGGACGATCCAGTGCCCCGACAGGTCGATGGTGGTGGAGCCCTCGTGGGCGCTGCCCGCGATGCGGTCCCCGTCGACGATGACCCTGCCGTTGGCCACCGTTCCGGTGGGCAGCACCACCCTGGCGCCCGAAAGAACAGTGCTGTGCGCGCTTCCGGACATCAGGCCGGTACCTCCGTGGCGAGTAGGTCCCAGGCGAGCAGCCCTGCGCCCAGGCATCCGGCGGTGTCCCCGAGGGCCGCCGGCACGATGTGGGGGAGCCGCTGGAACGTCACGCGCTCCTCCACGGCCGTCCGTAGTGGTGTGAACAAGGTTTCCCCGGCCTCCGCCAGCCCGCCACCGATGATGAGCGTGCGCGGGTCGAGCAGGGTGATCGCGGTGACCAGTCCGTCGGCGAGGGCGCCGATGGCGGCCAGCCAGACCTCCCGGGCGCGCGCGTCGCCGGACTCGACCGCCTTCGCGCAGTCCGCGGCGTCGGCCTCGGGGTCGCCGGAGGCGGCCGCCCAGGCGCGGCTGACGGCCGCGGCGGAGGCGAGGGTCTCCAGGCAGCCGTGCTGGCCGCAGCCGCAGGCGGGGCCGCCCGGGCGTACGACGATGTGCCCGATCTCTCCCGCGTAGCCGTGGGCGCCGGCCTCGATGCGGCCGGCGATGCCGATGGCTCCGGCGATGCCGGTGCCCAGCGGGACGAAGAGGAAGCGGTCGGCGCCCCGGCCGGCGCCGATGCGGCCCTCGGCGAGGCCGCCCGTGCGCACGTCGTGGCCGAGGGCCACCGGGATGCCGCCGAGGCGTCTGCTGAGCAGCGTCCGCATCGGTACGTCCCGCCAGCCCAGATTCGCCGCGTAGACGGCGATCCCGTTCCCGGCGTCGACGATGCCCGGGACGGCGACGCCGGCGGCCGACGCGGGCCGTCCGAAGCGCTCCCGGCCGGTGGCGAGCAGCTCGGCGGCGAAGTCCTGGATCGTCTCGACGACGGCGTCGGGGCCCCGGTCGCGGCCGGTGGCCCGGCGCGCTTCGTGGAGCAGGGTCCAGTCCTCGGCGACGAGGGCGGCCTTCATCCCGGTGCCGCCCACATCGAGGGCGATGACGTGTTTCACGGGTTTCACAGAGACAGTCTCGCGTGCTCGGCGTGGAAAGGTCTAGTCCAATGAGGGACATTGTTGAGCGGCCATACAAATTCGGGACCCCGACCGGGAGCCCGATGTGGACGAGCCGCCAAAGTGGTGTAGACCTTACGTGGATCGTACGTACAACAAGGGGTGGATGGAGAACTGTGAAGGGCCGTTACCTGAGCCTGGCCGCGTCCGGCGCCGCGCTGTGCCTGACTGCCGTGACGCTGACGGGCTGCGGAGCCATCGGCGGACTCACCGGAGACAACGAGGTGACCCTGCGGGTCGTGGCGGCCGACTACGGGGACAATCCGCAGAACTCCTCGCAGGCCTACTGGAAGGACCTCGCCGAGGGCTTCGAGAAGGCCAACCCCGGCACCAAGGTCGAGGTCAGCGTCTACTCCTGGTCCGAGGTCGACGCCAAGGTCGCCGAGATGGTCAAGGCCGGCAAGGCCCCCGACATAGCCCAGATCGGCGCCTACGCCGACTACGCGGCCGCCGACAAGCTCTACTCGACGGCGGAGCTGCTCTCCGTGAAGACCGAGGCCGACTTCCTGGGCCCGCTCGCGGACGCCGGCAAGGTCAAGCAGGTCCAGTACGGGATGCCCTTCGTGGCCAGCACCCGGCTGCTCTTCTACAACGAGAAGCTGCTGGCCGACGCCGGTGTGATCGGCAAGGACGCCAAGGGCTGGCAGCCGAAGAGCTGGGCGGACCTGGAGGCGGCCGCCAAGAAGCTCAAGGCCGCCAACGTGCCCACCCCCTTCGCGGTGCCGCTGGGCCGCGAGGAGGCGCAGGCCGAGACGATGATGTGGATGCTCGCGGGCGGTGGCGGCTACACCGACAACGAGGAGTCCTACTCGATCGACGCCGCCGACAACATCAAGGCGCTGGAGTTCCTGCGGGACAAGATGGTCGGCCAGGGGCTGACCGGACCCGTCGAGCCCGGCAAGCTGGACCGGCAGGCCGCCTTCGAAGCCTTCACCAAGGGCGAGGTCGGCATGCTCAACGGCCACCCGACGCTGCTCAAGCAGGCCGAGGCCAAGGGTGTGAAGTACGGCATGGTGCCGCTGCCCACCTCCGACGGCAGCGAGCAGCCGGCGATGGGCGTCGCGGACTGGGTGATGGCCTTCAAGACGGGCCACCAGCAGCAGTCCGGCAAGTTCCTGGACTACCTGTACCAGCCGAAGAACGTGACGGCCTTCACCGACAAGTACGACCTGCTGCCCGCCACCACCAGCGGCTACCAGGCCAAGCAGGCCGCGGCCGGCGGCTCGGCCGCGCAGCTGAAGCCGTTCCTGACGGCGCTGCCCGGCTCGCGGCTGTACCCGGTCGGCAAGAAGTCCTGGGCGGGCGTCAGCGAGGACATCAAGCAGAACATCGGCAAGACCGTCCAGCCGGGCGGACAGCCGGCCAAGGTCCTGGAGGGGATCGCGACGGCCGCGCGGGCGGCGGACCCGCGCTGACGGGCGTGGGCGGCGGGCCGGGTGTCAGACGGCGGCGTTAATCTGGCGGTATGACGGACGAGGGGCAGCTGACGGCCACGGAGGCCGCGGTGCTCGCGTACGAGGGACGCACCTGGCCCGGGCCCGGAGCCAAGGAGCGGGCCATCCGCGAAGGGCTGGGGATGACCCCCGTCCGCTACTACCAGCTGCTCAACGCGCTCATGGACGACCCGCGGGCGTTGGCCCACGCCCCGGGCACGGTCAACCGGCTGCGCAGGATCCGCGAGGCCCAGCGAGCCCGGCGATAGCCGTAGCCGTCGCACGGCCGGGCCGTTAGGGTCGTGCGTATGGGGAGCCATCCGCACGACCTGCCGATGCCCGTCACCGCAGCCGGACGCGAGGGACTCGAAGCCCTCCTCCGCGCACCTCGCCGGTCCGTGGTCGCCCTGGACTTCGACGGCACCCTCGCCGACATCGTCCCGGACCCGGACCAGGCCCGGGCCCACCCCGGAGCCGTACCGGCCCTGTCCGCACTCGCCCCCGAGGTGGACTCGGTGGCCGTGATCACCGGCCGGCCCGCGGGCGTCGCCGTCCGCTACGGGGGCTTCGCGGGAGTCCCCGGACTGGAGCATATGGTCGTCCTCGGCCACTACGGGGCCGAACGCTGGGACGCCGTCAGCGGCATCGTCCACGCCCCTGGCGAGCACCCCGGGGTGGCGGCGGTCCGGGCGGAGCTGCCGGGGTTCCTGGACTCGATCGGGGCCTGGCGCGGTACCTGGATCGAGGAGAAGGGCCGCGCGCTGGCCGTGCACACGCGGCGGGCGGAGAATCCGGCGGCGGCGTTCGCGGCGCTGCGGGAGCCGTTGACCGAGCTGGCGGCCCGGCACGGGCTGATGGTCGAGCCGGGGCGGGCGGTACTGGAGCTCCGGCCGCCGGGCATGGACAAGGGCGTCGCCCTGACCGAGTTCCTGGCGGAGCGGGACGCGGGGGCGGTGCTGTACGCGGGCGACGACCTGGGTGACCTCGCGGCCTACGCCGCCGTGGAAAAGGGCCGTACGGACGGGCTGCCGGGGCTGCTGGTGTGCAGTGGCTCCGCGGAGGTCCCGGAGCTGGCCTCCCGCGCCGACCTGGTCCTCCCGGGCCCGTCCTCGGTAGCCACCTTCCTGGCCGCCCTGGCCGCCGCCATCCGCCCCTGACGAATTCAGCCCCTCCGGCGTTCGAGGAGCGGGGTCCGGAGTGGAACCAACACCCTGGGTTCTTCCGGACAGCGAACCGTTTTCGCAGTTCACAAAGGCTTTCCCATGTCTACGAGCACTCTTGAGCGCCCCGTCAGGACATCGTCCCTCCCTACAGAGGGCATGAACAAGACTACTGACGGGCTCTGCCCGTGCCACGGACGCCCGTATGTAGACCTCCTCCTCCGTAAGTCGAAGATCGTTCGCCAGGGCGAGCACGCACTGTCCATCCGGGCGCAAGAGGACCGGGGCCGGGCATGGGCGGACGAGCACGGGTACTGCGTGCGGAAGGTGTGGCGAGAGAACCTGTCCGCGTGGTCGGACGTACAGCGCCCGAAGTACGACCAGGCCATGGCTGCTGTGCTCGCCGGCGAAGTGCCCGCGCTCTGGTGCTACGCGCTTGACCGTTTCAGCCGCAAGGGCGCCGAAGCGGTAGTACCGATCCTCGGCAAGGCTCGCGTGATCTTCGACTACGAGCGCTTGGACAGCTCGGACGAGCGGGACCGCCGATGGATCATCGACCGTGCCGAGAACGCGCGCGAATACTCACAGCGGCTGTCCTACAACGTGCGGGGCACGAAGTCTCGGCAGCGCACCGAGGGCAAGTGGCTGTCCAAGGCTCCGTTCGGTCTGTTCGCGGACCCGGTCACGCGGAAACTCACCCCGGACCGCACCCCCTACATGTGCACCGTTGCCGACCGGCGGGAAGTCACCCCGTGGGACATCGTGTGCCGGGTGTTCAAGGCCATTGCCGACGGAGTGTCGTCCCGCGCGCTGACCCGGAAGCTGAACAGCGAGGGTCTGCGTACCGGGACGGGTGTTCCGTGGCGTGCTGATGCGGTCCGGGCGATCATCATTCACCCGGTCTACGAGGGGTGGCTCACGCACTGCCCCGGCGGGAAGGCTCACCGAGACCGTGTGCCGTTCCTGAACAGCGAGGGCGAGCGGATTCGTGTGGTCACGGCCGAGACGCTGCCGCACATGATTCCGTCCGAGCTCGCCGAGCGTGCCCGCCGCGTGCTGTCCGGGAACCAGACCATCAGCAAGATTCCCGCGACTCCGGGCCGCGCTGTCCGGGCACTGACGAGCCGCATGCGGTGCGCATCCTGCGACAGTGCCATGACGCTAGAGGGATCGTCGTACGCGTGCACCCGCTACGGCGACGGTGACCAGGCATGCGCCGAGCCCGCGTTCGTCACCCGTGCTGCCATCGAAAAGTACGTCGTACAGACGTGGTCCGAGCGGCTCGCAGCGACCGACGATGACGACCCGCTGTTGGTTGCCGTGGCCGAACGCTGGCAGGCCATTACGCGCCCCGAGGAGACGCAGGCCGTACGGGACGCACGCGCCGAACTGCGGGCCGCACAGGTCAAGCTCGACAAGTTCCACGCGGACGATGCTTCCGACTTCTACACGGGCCGCTCTGCCCGGTACCGCATCCCGCACAAGAACGCTGCCGAAGCGCGGATCAGCAAAGCTGAGGATGTCCTCGCCGAGCTCGTCGGCAACACCGGACCCGTGAACCTCTCGTTCCTGCTGAATGGCAACGGTGAGGCGTACTGGAACACTGCCGACGCACGTATGCAGCGTGACCTACTCGGACTCGCCATCGACAGCGTGACCGTCACAAAGTCTCCGGGGCGCGGACACCGTTTCGACGGAATGAAGCGCGTCACCATCGCATGGGCCACCCCCGAGGGAGCCGAGACCGACGCAGACGACTACCAGGCAGCCGCGTAACAGCGCTGTACCGCCTTACCAGCCCCGGACGGTCCCCGTGACTGTCCGGGGCTTTCTGCGTGGCTCTGTGGCCCTGCCCGGTAAGCTCGTCGCACTCCGTACCAACATGGGTGTACGGGTTAGGGCTGGTGCCTCACAGGTTCGTCCTGGAAGCAGTACGACCAGCCCGACCAGCCCCGGTAGTCCCTGCGGACCGCCGGGGCTTACCCATGCCCGCAGACGGGCGCACAGAGCCTCACGCGGCCTCTCGCCGGCTGCCCTACAGCGGAGCGATCGATGTTGAAGTGACGGTTACAACCGGTTTTTTTAAAACACGTAAAAAAATATAGAAGAAGAGAGACAGGCGCCTCGTTCGACATCGCATCACTGTTGGGGCTCCGGGAATTCGTCCCTCCCTACTACTCCCAGAGAGAGGGAGAAGACGAGCCCGCCCAAGCTTGCTACCTCAGCAAGTAGGAGCGCGGGAATTCGTCCCTCCCTACTACTCCCAGAGAGAGCGGGACTACCGCGCACCCCACCGCAGAGTGAACGGCGGACCGAGTGCCCACTCTCTCTACCAGCACTGCCCGTGCACCACGCACCCTCCCGTTACGGGGGTGGCCGCAGGAGTCGTGAGGCAGCGCGTACGGGGACCACACCGCCCATGAGTAACCCACCCTCCGGGGTGCGCCGAAAGGGGTTGTAAGCGCGTGTGGTCCCCATGGCCGGACCGGTTCGCCGGCGAGGCTCCGCCCCGTTCCCGCAGTTCATTGGTTGCGAACGGCCGTCTTACAACAATCCGGCGGTCGATGCTGGTTCGAATCCAGTCGGGAACACGCAGTGCGGCACGCCCCGACCAGGGGTTACGCCGATCGGCAATGAGCACCAGGCGCACGGCGAGCACCGCCCGTGTCAACCCAAACTGACGCTACCTGGTAGCGCAGTTTCCGCCCGCTGACCCAACGGCCAGAGGTGCGCGGTACCGGCCCCGCGAGGGGACATCGGCCGCAGAGATCCGGGGTTCAAGTCCTCGGGCGGGCACGCAACGACAACGAGCACCGGGAGCAACGACACGGGGGTGCACATGAGCTGTATCGACTGCGCCGAGCCTGCGACCCATCGGGGCCGCTGCGAGCCCCACTACCGGGCCTACGAGGATCGGCCTGCGGTACGGGCTCGGCGCGAGCGTCGGGAGGTTCTCGCACGGGGCAACAGTGCTGCGGCTCGGCTCCGCCGGATCATCCGGAAGTCGGGCTACTGGGCGTGCGTCCGCTGTGGTCGGCATGTGCTCGCGTCGAACATCGACGTGGACCACATAGAGCCGCTCGCGTTGGGCGGGACGGACACGGACGGGAACGTACAGACGCTCTGCCGTCCATGCCACCGACTCAAGACCCGCGAGGACTTCGGGGCGACCAACCCCCCGTTCTGACTAGAAGAAGTTCGAACTGTCTTGCAGGTCTGAGACGGGGGAGATCATGTTTCCGATCCCGTTGTTCAGGGAGTCGCCGAAGCTCTGGGTATTGAAGTTGAACGACTCATCCCGGTTGACGCTTCCAATGTTGCCCATCGAGTTGCCCTGGTCGGCGTGAGCGGTCCCGGACATGGCCAGTGCGGCCCCTGCGAGGGCGATGGCGGCAAGTACACGCTTGGTGTTGTTCATGCCGGGCCCAACGATCTCGACCGGCACCGGTCACCCGAAGCCCTGCAAATGAGGTACCCCCATGCCCCGACGTCCCCGCCCCCCGTGTTCGGTACCCGGGTGTCCTGAGCTCACCCGAGCCGGCGGACGCTGTGCCGAGCATGAGCGGGAGGCGAACGCGGACCGTGCGTCACGTGGTGGCGCTGTCTATGACACGCGTTGGCAGCGCATGCGGCGTGCCTACCTGTACAAGCACCCGTGGTGCGTGCTGTGTGGCTGTCTGGCGAACGTTGTCGACCATTGGCCGCTGTCCCGCCGCGAGTTGATCGCACGGGGCGAGATGAGCCCTGACGCGTCACGTCATCTGCGTCCGCTGTGCGTCGCGTGCCACAACCGCGAGACGGCACGTCATCAGCCGGGCGGGTTCGCTGCTGAGGCTCGGTCACGTCGCGAATCTCGCGAGGCTCCGCCGTTCTGACCAGGGGGAGGGGGTCAACCCCCCTCATTCCCGAGCGGCAGGGAGGCAAAAAACTCGCATGGCTAATTAGACCGCTTTCACGGAGGTGAATTCATGGCTGTTCCCGGACAGAAACCCAAACCCCATATTCAGGCCGTTCGGGAAGGCACGTTCCGCCCGGACCGTAATTCCGAGGGCGCTCGATTCGCTCCGGCTGCACCTATTGAACCTGACTGGTCGGACCGTCTGCCCGGAGCCGACTCCGCCGACGTGCGGCGTATGGCTGCTGACGTGTGGGCACGGACGATTCCGGCCCTGGTGCACTCAGCCGGCCTCACGGATGCGCAGCGGGAAACCGCTGTTGAGTATTGCCTGACAGCCGCTCGCCTATGGCAGGCAGAGCGGGAGCTTTCTCGAAACGGCCTAGTGGTCGAGACTGAGCGCGGGAACGTCAAGAGTCCGTGGGTGACGATTGCCCATCAGTACCGGAGTCATTTCCGGTCGCTGGTCGGCGAGTTGGGGCTGAGCCCCGCATCGGCAACCCGGATCACCCCGCCGGAATTCAGCGGGGGCGACGATGACGGGATTTTTGACTGACGAGCTGCCCGTCCCCCTGGACGCTCTGTACGAGCTGGGGCTTACCGATGATGAGATAGCCGACGCTATCCGTTCCCGTCCGCTGGTTACTGCGGTGCAGGCTTCGCAGGCTCCGGGCGCGTTCTTCGATGTTGAGTCTGCCCGACGAGCTATCGGCGCTATCCAGACGTTCAAGCACACAAAGGGCCGTTGGGGCTCTACTCCGCTAAAACTCTCGCCGTGGCAGGTCGTTTGGGTCATCGCTCCAATCTTCGGATGGCTCGCCTACTCGGAGGAGCTTGGCCGAGCTGTCCGTGTGGTTCGCTCGGCGTGGATTGAGGTACCGCGTAAGAACGGCAAGAGCACATTGTCCAGCGGTATCGGGCTGGTGTTGCTCCTCGCAGACCGCGAGATTGGCGCCGAGGTCTATGCGGCCGCTGGTTCCCTTCCACAGGCCGAACGCGTCTTCGATGACGCTAAGCGTATGGCGCTCACCAGTAGGGCCGTACGGGGCCGCGTGGAGGTTCTACGGGGCCTTATCCGTGTCCCTCGTACCGGCGGTGTCTTCAGGGCCCTTTCGAAGATTGCCGAGACCGCCCACGGACTGAATGTGTCCGGGGCGATCGTTGACGAAGTCCACGTGCATAAGCGCCGTGACCTTATCGACGCTATCGAGACTGGTACGGGTGCACGAGATCAGCCGCTCGTCATCTTCATTACGACTGCTGATGAGGGTACCGAGGGCAGTATCTACGACGAGAAACACGTCTACACCCGCAGGTGTGCAGATGGCATCGTTGATGACCCCGGTCACTACGGCGTCATTTGGGCTGCCGAGGAGTCAGACGACCCTTTCAGTGAACAGACATGGCGTAAGGCCAATCCCGGACTCGGCGCGTCTCCCTCGCTCGCCTACATGCGGCGTGAGGCTGCAAAGGCTAAGAGCACGCCTTCCTACTTCCCGACGTTCTGCCGGCTGTCTCTTAACCGCCGAATGCGTGCCGCTTCACGGTGGCTGCCTATGGCGCTGTGGGACGAGAATTCCGGGGAGGTCAACGAGAAAGCGTTCCGATACCGGCGGGCATGGGGCGGCGTGGACCTTTCAGCGGTCTCTGACCTTTCCGCATGGGTCCTCGCAGTTGAGTCCCGCGTGCCCGGGGTCGAGCTTGAACTAGTCGCCCGTTTCTGGCTACCGGAAGAACGCGTAGACGAGCTAGAGCAGCAACTACAGGTCCCGCTGCGGCAATGGGTTGCCGATGGACTGCTGACGCTGACCGAGGGCGACGCAATCGATTATGACGCTATCGAGAAACAGATCATTGCGGACTGTCGCCGGCTGGACGTCCAGCGGATCAGCTATGACCGAATGTTCGCGGGTCAGCTCGTCCAGCGCATAGAAGCGAAAACGCGCGGTGTGGACGTGGTGCCGATCGCACAGACCTATCTAGGAATGTCGCCAGGGTCGAAAGAGCTTGAACGGCTACTGCGCGAGGGACAGATACGTCACGGGGGAAATCCCGTGCTCCGCTGGAATGCATCCGTTGTCGAAGTCTACCGAGACGGTAACGACAACCTACGGCCCGTCAAGCCAGACCGGGGAAAGTCATCGGCTCGAATCGATGGCATTGCCGCTGCGGTCATGGCACTGGACGGATACGTACGCAGACCGCTTAAGCGCCCTCGCGCTGCGAGTGCCTAACACCCCGCTCGGGAACAGCCCGCCGGGGTTTCTTTATGCCCGAGGGGGGTTCATGGCGGAGACACCGCTACAGATGACAGAACGGCTGTATGCCAAGGTGCAGCGCCGTAAGACAGCCGCTAAGAAATGGTCCGACGCGTACGAGGGCAAGCGACCTCTCCTGTTTTCCTCACCGGAATTCAGTACGCAGACGGGTGGGCTCTTTGATGAGTTCTCCGACAACTGGTGTGCGGTGGTACCGGATGCCACGGTTGAAAGGCTGGTGCCGATCGGATTCCGGCTGGAAGACGGTTCGGTTGATGATGCCGCTAGTAAGGCATGGCGCCGGTCGGAATGTGACGTAGAAATTGGTCTGGCTCTGCTTGAAGCCCTGATTACCGGGCGCTCGTATGCGCTGGTTTGGGGCACCGATGGCAGTTGAGATCACTTTTAAGCCTGCGTCCAGCGCCATTGTCGAATACGTTCCGGGCCGTCGCCGTGCCCGATCAGCCGGCCTGATCACGTGGCGGGATTCCGAAACGGAATTCTCAACACTGTTCACGCCCAAGATGGTGTATCGGTGGCAGCGCCCGAACCGCGAGGGCGGGGCATGGACCGGACGCACTGCGGGGCTTTCCCGTGGCGAGCCAAGCCACATACCCAATCCACTCGGAGTGGTGCCGCTGGTCGAGTTGCAGAACCGTTCGCGCCTGCATGGGTCACCCCGTAGCGAGCTCGCAACGGTGCTGCCGCTACAGGATGCGGTCAACACCCTTTGGGCTCACCTTATGACCGCATCAGATGGTCTCGCCCTTCCCGCTCGCGCTGTGCTCGGAATGGATCGACCCGTACGGGAGATCACCGACGACACGGGCGAAGTGGTGGGCGAGGAGGATTTGCCGCTGGACAAGTTCCGGTCTGACCGTCTGCTGTGGCTTGAGAAGGAAGGGGCCTCCATTGCCGAATTCTCCGCCGCTGATCTCGATAACTATTTGCGCGTTATCGATAAGGCGGTCGAGCACATTGCGGCTCAGACGCGCACACCCGCTACGTATCTAACGGGTGCTCTGATTCAGGTGAGCGCCGATGCTCTCGCGGCAAGTGAGGCGGGCCTAGTCGCAAAGGTCACGGAACGTCAGCGCCATTTCGGCTCCGCGCTCCGCGAGATCATGCGGCTTGAAGCCCTGGCGAACGGAGAGAAGGAACGGGCGGAGTCGCTCGCACTCGGCGGTGTCATCTGGCGTGACCCGCAGTTCCGAAGTGACAGTCAGTATTCCGATGCGCTGGTCAAGATGAAAGCCATCGGCGTACCGGACGAAGCTCTTTGGGAGCGTATCCCCGGAGTCACACCCGAAGTCATCAACCGATGGAAGTCCATGCGGGACGACCAGGCTTCGGCGATCCTCGGGGGCGGCATGGCGGATCTCTTTGGACCGAAGCCCGACCGGGAGCAGGACCCGCCCGAGAGCGCGCCCGTAGAGGCTGCCTGATGGCCCTTGTGGACGAGTTGGCAGCCGCTCGGTACGGGCAGGCCCAAAGCATTTCCCGAGCCGTTGTAGCGGCTATCCAGGGTCTTTGGCGGGATGTTCCTGCGGACCGGATTCTGTCAGCGATGCAAGGTGAGACCGGGGCGCAGATTCTCCGCGCAGTCATGGCGGGGCAGCTCTCGGCAACTCAGGGCGCGCAAATGTTTGTTGGGGCGTCTATGGCCGGTCAGGGGGCCGCAGCGGCACCGCTCGGAACAGTCAACCCGTCGGCCCTGGTCGGCATTGCGTCGGACGCTCGTCCGCTTGCCTCGCTGCTGTACCTGCCGAGCATCACAACCGCGCAGAGTTTGGCAGCCGGCGAGAGTGCCGAGATGGCCGCGCTACGGGGCCTTACGCAAATGTCCATGATGGTGAGCACGCAGATAGCGGACACCGCCCGAACGGCCAACTCGGTTGCCATGGCAGCGCATCCACGCTGCGTGTCCTACGTCCGCGTGGTGAAGCTTCCCGCTTGTGCGCGGTGCATCATCCTCGCTGGTCGTCAGTACAGCTACAGCACGGGTTTCAAGCGTCATCCGAAGTGTGATTGCGGCATGCAGCCCATGACCGATGACGAGTGGAAGGCGAGTAAGAGCCCCGAGGATCTGTTCCGTGAGATGAGCCCGGAGGAGCAACACAAGCGGCTCGGCGCGGCAGGGGTTAAGGCCCTTGAAGCTGGGGCGGATCTCGGGCAGATCATCAACGCACGCCGAGGAATGGCAACCGCTGTAACCGGCCGTGGACCTATGCGAGTTACGACTGAGGGTGTGACGGTTCGCGGGCTCGGAGCACGGGCCATGCAGTCCGAGTTTCAGAAGATCCCGGGGACCCGATACCAGCGTGCCAAAGAGGCGCGGCTCATGCCCGAAACCATATTCAAACTCGCTGGGGAATCCCGCGAGCATCAAATAGCCATGCTCAAGAAACACGGCTACATCACCTAGGGGGATTCATGGCGGATACGCCGAACACGAGCACTGCGGACGAGCCGACCGGCGAGGGCGAGCACCAGGGCGCCAACAAGCCTGGGGGCGAACAGCCGGCCGAGGGTGCCGAGCCCGCAGAGCTTACTGCCGAGCGGACGGCCCGAGAGGCTGCCGAGAAGCGTGCAAGCGAGGCTGAGACCGAAGCGGCTCGGCTCCGTCGCTCGAATGCGGCACAGAAGCCGGACGACGTTGCCGCACTGCGCGAGGAGATCCGCAGCGAATTCGCCACGCAGCTCGTCCGCGCCGAGGTACGTGCGGCTGCCGCTGGTCGGCTCCGAGATCCTGCCGATGCGCTCGCCCTGGTGGACGTTGCCGCTCTCACGGGCAAGGGGGGCGAGGTCGATGTCAAGGCGGTGTCGGCTGCCGTGGAAAAGCTGATCAAGGACAAGCCGTACCTTGCCGCCGCACTGGACCCGAACCGACAGGCCCCGATGTGGGGCGACGTAGGCGCGGGTCAGCGCGAGTCCGCCGAGCCCGAGCCCGCTACCCCGCAGGACCGTCTGCGGCGCGCGTACACCACTACCTAACCCACTACCGCCTTACCCATTTCTGGGGACGCACTCAATTCGAGTGCCGTCCCTTTTTTCATGCCCAAAACCAGGGGGATTTACTAAATGGCTCTGACCCTTCCGGAGGCTGCGAAGCTTTCGACCACGGATCTCCAGCGCGGCGTCATTGAGACTTTCGTGCAGGAGTCCAGCATTCTGGACCGTATCCCGCTGCTGACTATTCAGGGCAATGCCTACGCCTACAACGAGGAAGGCACGCTTCCGGGCGTGCAGTTCCGTTCGGTCAATGAGGCGTACGCCGAAAGCACGGGCACCGTTAACCAGAAGTCCGAGACGCTCGTCATTCTCGGCGGTGACGCGGACGTGGATAAGTTCATTGTGCAGACGCGTGGCAACCTTAACGACCAGCGCGCTATTCAGACCGGCATGAAGATCAAGGCGGCGTCCTACAAGTTCGCCGAAACGTTTTTCAACGGCGACACCGCGACCGATTCCAAGTCCTTCGATGGCCTGCGGAAGCGTCTTACTGGCGGGCAGGTTCTGAGCGCGGGCACTAACGGCGCTCCGATTGTGGGCGCTGGTGCTGACGACTCCCACAAGTTCTTCGACCTTATGGATCAGCTCGTAGCGCAGGTTCCGGGCCTGAACAGCACTAACGGCGCGCTGTACGCAAACCGTCAGGTGATTGCCAAGGTTCGTTCTGCGGCTCGCCGGATCGGCGGTTTCGAAATGGTCCGCGAGGCTCTTACCGGCAAGCTCGTTGCGACGTACAACGGCATTCCGATCCTTGACCCGGGCCAGACTGCTGCGGGTGCGGACATTCTTCCGCAGACCGAGACTCAGGGCTCGGCGGTCGACGCGTCCAGCATTTACGCCGTGCGCTTCGGACAGTCCGAGGATGACCGTGCGGTAACTGGTCTGACCAATGGAGGAATTCAGGTTACGGACCTGGGAGAGCTTGAGACCAAGCCCTCTTACCGGACGCGAATCGAGTTTTACACCGGCCTCGCAATCTTCGGTGGCCGTGGCGCTGCGCGTCTTAACGGCGTCCTCGCCAAGTAAAGGGGGAATCGGATGCCGCCGCGTAAGCGAGTGTCCGCCCCAAAGATCACGCACACGGATTCGTGCGCTGCCCCGGACCGAGTGGAGAGCTTTCCCGTTCTCGACTCGTCCGGGGCAGCCCGGACCGTGCGGCGCTGTCTTGAGTGCGGCACACAGGAAATCGACTAAGGGAGGTAACGCGTAATGGCACTCCCCGCATTGGCCACCGTTGACGAGCTCGCAGCGTGGATGCAGCGCGAGCCGGCAGAGATGCCCGAGGGCACGGCCCTGGTGCTCGACACCGCATCGGCCATCGTCAGGGCGGAAGCTCGGCAGCGCTTCACGAAGGGCACAACGACCGTCGCAGTGTCCCCGCGCGGCCAGTACGCCCCGCTACCGCAACGACCCGTGATCTCCATTGAGCGGGTGCGGCGCGGAGGCAGGGACCTACCGCCCGAGGACTATCGGCTATGGCGTGACGAGCTCCATTTCCGGCAGCTCGGGGCCGGACCTGCCTACGTCACCTACACACACGGATACGCAACCGTTCCGGCGGACGTACGGGCCATCGTGCTCACGCTCGCCGGCCGTGTGCTAACCAACCCGAACGACCTACGACAAGAAAGCGTCGGCAGCGTCAGCGTGACCTACGCGGCCGAGACCATCGGCGCGAGCCTCGCCCCCATCGAACGCGACCAGCTCGCCCGGTACCGGCCCCGCGCTGCGGTAGTCGGTCTCGGTAAGGGGGCGCCCTGGTGACGCTCCACTACACGCAGACGGTTGTGATCCTCCGGGCGCCATTCGTGGTGGACCGGTACGGCAACACCACGTCGGAACGCGACTGGCCGAACGCCACGCGGACCACGGTTCGCCGTGTGTCCGTACAACCCGACGCATCGGCCGAGGAGGACGGGGACCGCCCCGCCGTAACGAGCGGGCTCCGGCTGACTACCCGCCGGGGTGTCGACATCGAGCTGACGCCAGGGGATCGCGTGATTGCCCTGGGGCGACTCGTGGATACAGACGGGGACGTTGCGCGGTGGGTCGTCGGGGGGCGACTGCACCACACGGAAGCACGTCTAAAGGAGGTGACCGGATGAGATTCCGTCCTAACCGCAGCGGCATCAATTCCTTGATGAAGACGGCCGAGACCGGGCGCGAAGTCGAGCGGATTGCGGCCCGTATTGCTGCGGCAGCCGAGGGGGATTTCCGAACCGACTCCGCTCTAGGCGCGAAGCGTTGGCGTGCCGCAGTGATCGGTAACTACGCCAAGCACGGGGACGCTTCGGGCACCAGGGCCGCTCTACTCCGCAACCTGCGGGGTGGCGGGTGAGCCTTCCCGTGATCGTCATGCCGGACGCTGTGGCGGTCACCACGGGCTATCTCCGGACCGTCCTCGCGGCAGCCGGCGAGCCCGTACCGGTTGTCTCCCGCATCCCCTCGCCTCGCCCCGTGCGGTTCCTACAGGTGCAGCGGCTCGGGGGTACGCGGCAAACACCGGTGTCCGACTCCGCTCGGCTCGACTTCCACATGTGGGCCGAGACCGAAGCGGCAGCACATGACCTGTGCGCCCTGGTGCGCGGACTCCTCGGGGCAATGCCCGGAGTACGCGGCGGGGTGGCGGTCTACAGCGTGACCGAAGTTGGGGGCCCGCAATGGCTACCCGACGAGAAAACGAGTGCAGCGCGCTTCGCATACGCCGCTGACATTCACGTGCGTGGTCGAGTGCTCGACACTCCGAAGCCCGCCTAGAAATCAAATCCATTTACGTTCAAGGGGACACCCATGCCACTTTCCGCTAATGCGGTTCGCGTCGCCATTACTGGCGCCGCCTATGTTGCACCGCCCAAGACCGCTGGTCTGCCGACCGACGCGGTTACAGCTTGGCCGGCTGCCGTCAAGGATATCGGTTGGATCTCGGATGACGGGATCACCGAATCCAACTCGACGGACGTTACGGAAATCAAGGGCTGGCAGGGCGGGCAGACCGTCCGCAAGGTCATCAGCTCGTCCGAAGTGTCGTTCTCGTTTACGGCCATTGAGTCGAGCAAGACGGTTCTTGAGCTTTACCACAAGGGCTCGAAGGTGGTTACCGCTTCCGGTAAGTCGGTTCTTGCCATTAAGGCTCCGGGCCCGGACCGCCGAGTCTTTGGCTTCGACCTCGTGGACGGGGATGCGCATATCCGCATCGTCATTCCGGACGGCGAGGTAACCGAGACCGGAGATATCACCTACAAGGGCGACGAAGCGATTTCGTACGAGCTCACCATCACTGCTTACCCGGACGCTTCGGGCACGGTCGCTATCAAGTATTCCGATGACCCCGCATGGGGCGTGTAGCAGAAACGTTCCGCCTTGATCTACCAGCACAGCACAACCCACGGGGGATTTACTAATGAGCACAACTTTTAACCTGGACCTTTGGGTCCGAGAGGCACGGCGCGAGCCTTTCCGCTTCACCCTCGCCGAGGACGAGTACACAATGCCGTCCGCAGGCGAGATCGATAAGAGCATCCTTGAAACCGTCAACGTCGTGAATCCGTCTACGGGCGATATTACGACGCTGCTGCGGACCGGTCTCGGCGAACAGTGGGACCGCTTCAATGCGCTGCCCCTGCCGCTTGCCGCAGTCGGCGAGCTGTTCCGGCAGTGGCAGAACTACGAGGGTGCGCCGCTGGGGGAATCTCCGGCCTCCTCCGACTCCTGAGTGACCACGGGGAGGCCATAGAAAGCGACCTACAGCGCTACTACGGCACGGATATCCGGGATGTTCACCGCCCTGATTCGGGGCTCACATGGCGCCGTGTGCGGGCTCTGATATCCCATCTGCCCGCAGACTCCGCACTTGCCCGCGAGATGGCCGGCGAGGACGCGGGATGGACGCTGCAAACGCATCTCCTGGCGGCCGTTCATGACCGCCTCGCCGAGGGGAATTGGCAGCGTGGCAACGCAGGCTCTAAGAGTCCGTCCCGCCGCCCTACGCCGCTTCCCCGCCCTGGTCTAAGGCCCGGTCGGATCGGCGGAACACAGCGCACACCGCAGGAAGTTGCCGAGTTTCTCGTTCGCCTCCAGCCCGGGGCGGGTGACGCGTAGTGGCCGTGGAAGTAGGCATGGGCTATGTGTCCATCGTTCCCGAAGTCGAGGGCTTCGCGGGACAGCTCCAGCGGGAAGTCACGGCCCCCGCAGAGACAGCGGGTCAAGAGGCCGGAGCGACAGCCGGCGAGGGCTTCACGGGCAAGATGGGCGGAATCCTTAAAGGCGGGCTCGCTGCGGTCGGCATTGCCGCTGCGGCAGTCCTCGCCAAAGGCTTCATAGACGCTCTGGATCAGACCGCTATCAACGGAAAGATTCAGGCACAGCTCGGCTCGACTCCGGCGGAAGCGGCCAGGTACGGAAAGGCTGCCGGACAGCTCTACGCACACGGCGTAGGGGAAAGCGTCGCGGAAGCTGCGGACGCGATATCCGGCGTCATGCGAGCGGGCATCCTTCCGCCCGATGCGACCAACGCGCAGATTGAGGCGATTACCGGGAAGGTCAAGAACCTTTCCGACACTTTCGAGCTCGACCTAGGCCAGACGAGTAATGCCGTTGGGCAGATGCTCAAGAACGGTCTAGCTAAGGATGGGGCGGAAGCGCTCGACATCCTGACTGCCGGAATGCAGAAGATGGGTCCGCGTGCCGATGACATGGCGGACACGTTCAACGAGTATTCCACTAAGTTCCGGGATCTCGGTCTGTCCGCTGCGGACGCCATGGGGCTCATGTCCCAAGGAATGTTGGCGGGTGCCCGAGATACGGACATCGTTGCCGACGCTCTGAAAGAATTTCAGATCAGGGCGACGGACGGCAGCAAGGCCAGTACCGATGCGTATGTTGCTATCGGGCTCAATGCCGCAGAGATGACTAAGAAAATCGCTGCGGGTGGCCCTGGCGCCAAGCAGGGTTTGCAGCAAGTCCTAGACGGCCTGAAAGCCATTAAGGACCCTGCCGAACGTAGCGCCGCAAGCGTAGGGCTTTTCGGAACGACGTCCGAGGATCTCGGGCAGGCGCTTTACGCACTGGACACGACTACGGCCGTCAAGGCCATGGGTGAAACTGCGGGTGCTGCCGACAAAATGGCGGACGCGCTGCACAACAATGCGTCGGCCAAGATTGAGCAGTTCAAGCGCACGGCTGAGGTAGCGGTTACCAACTTCATTGGCGACAAGGTGTTGCCGCCGCTCATCAGCTTTGCGAGTACGGCGAAAGATGTTCTCGGTCCCGCACTCGGTACGGCTCGGGATATGGTCGGCGGTTTCCTTTCCGCTTTCTCGTCCGGGGCCGGCGGATCGTCCATTGCGGGTTTCGGGCAAACTCTGCTCGGTCTCGGAATGACGATCCGTGACGCGGTAACCCCGAGCGTGACCGCGCTGGTTACACAGTTTCAGACCAGCGTACTTCCCGCACTGCGGGGTGTTTGGGCGGTGGTTTCGAGGCAGGTCATTCCCGCTTTCATGGCGTTCTATAGCGCGCTATACAGCTCTCTGGCGCCGATCGTCACGCGGATTGTTCTGATCTTCACCGAGACCGTGATACCGGCCCTGATGCGGATTTACGCGACCGTATACGAGAAGGTGCAACCGGTCCTTGCGGCCCTTTCGGATTTCATCACCACGCGGGTTGTGCCTGCGGTGCAGATGATCGGCGGAAAGCTGCAAGAGCTGTTCGAGAAAGCGCAGCCTGTCATATCGGTCATCGTCACGGTGATTGAGTGGCTGGCAAAGCTCGCCGCGAGCATTCTTAGTGTCGTGATTCCGGTCATTCTGCGACTTGCGGGACCGATCTTTTCGGGATTGTTCTCGGCTATTGGTACAGCCATCGGCTGGATATCCAACATCATCGGGTGGATCGGCAGTCTCGGACAGGCCTTTGTCGGGGCCGTTCGCTGGGTGGCCGACTTCGGCCGGAACGCGATAGCGAAACTCGATGAATTCGCACGCTGGATGGACGGGCTAGGCCCGAGGATTCGCGACGGGCTAGGCGACTTCGGAAACTATCTCGTCGGCAAGGGCGCCGATTTGGTCCGGGGCCTTTGGTCGGGTGTTCAGAGTATGGGCGCTTGGCTGCGGGACAAGCTCATTAGCTGGGCTCGCAACACCATTCCGGGGCCGATTGCTGACGCGTTGGGCATCCATTCGCCTTCCCGTTTGATGCGGGATGAAATCGGCCGTTGGCTTCCCGCCGGTATTGCCGAGGGAATCGACGACGAACAATCGGCGCTGGACGCACGCCTACAGGCAATGGTCACCGTGCCCGATATCGGCTCGGTACGGGCAGCCGGCCCGGTCCGCCTCGCCAACGAATCCAGCGCAAAGGACAAAGCCCTAGCGGCAGTCCTGCGGGCTCTAAAGAACGACCAAGGACGCGAAATCGTCGTCAAGGTCGGAGAGCAAGAGATAGCCCGCGCAGTGGAGTACGGGCAACGTCAGCTAGCTAGGAGGTGACATTTTGAGTTTGTGGATCGGGCGCCTAGGTGCGCTGCGTGAGATCACCGATGGTGCGGAAATGGACCGAAGCCCCGAGCTTGGAGTTACCGAATTCCGGTCGCTCGGCGGTGGCGTGACCACCTGGGCGCCCCCCACACAGCCGCGCCGACTGTCCCTCTCATGGGACGCAATGCAGCCTGAGCAGGCATACCACATTGACCGCCTCGCACGGCGCGTAGACGGCCCCGGACCAATTCAGGTGGTAGATCCGGGCTCGGACAACTGGCTTACGGCTACACACGGTTCGGGGCGGATTATGCTTGCGACTCAGGACGAGTGGATTCATGATCCGGCGGTCATTTTCCCTCCGGCCTCGCTGGATTGGGACATCCTCCGGATATCCATGCCAGTATCCGGCGGCAGTATGCGCATTCAGTACAAGCGACCAGACGGCACACCGTACCCGGTAGCCCCGGGAATGCAGGTTAGCTTTTGGGTCCCTGGAATGGTCGGAGCCGCTAACGAATGGCGGTACTACTTCCAGACCGCGACGGGTGCCAGCGTTTCGTCAACAGGGAGCACAGGCGCCAAAGTTGACCGCCCGTTCATTGCCACAGCCCCGGAGGATGCCGTCTACGTCGTCCCCGTGATGTGGTTCAACAAACCGTTTGTAGACCTACCCATGACCGGGGCGGTACTGCGTGAGGCACACCCCGAGGACGTCACCGCCCGGACCGTCAAGCGGCAGGGATTCAGTGCGGCCATGCAGGCCGGCACGGGACCGGCCACGGACTACACCGCCGGTACCGGGGTCACGCTGTCCGTCAGTGGCGGTAAGGCCATGCTCGTCAGCTCGGGTGCCAACTCCACTTTGAGTTTCGGTACGGCCACTCGTTTCGCGGTCAATCCGGGCGAGCTCGTAAGCCTGACGCACGCGGTTCCGGGGGCGACTACGACCACGCTCCTTTGGACGGACAGCGCGGGCGCCATCGTCACTCAGTCCCGAGACACGGCGATAGGCCGAGCACCCGCAGGAGCGTCCTTTGTGTGGCCCGTGGTGGAGCTCGGGGCAGTCACTCCGGCTACGGCCATCGGGGCTGCCTCGCTGGAGATTTTCGCCGCTCCGTCTGTCCCGCCGGGCGAGGGGATGCGGCCCTACTCGATTACGGGCTACTCGCAGTCGTCAGCGGCCGGGACCGCAGACCAGCGGTCCGTATCGCTAGAGCTCGTGGAGGTGGCGACGTGAAGATGACGATGCCGCTCATCACGGCAGCCCTTGGACAGGGTGAGCGCACCGCCTCGCACTCGGTCCGCCTCGCCGGCCGCGAGCTCGGCGCGCAAGTGCAGTCCTGGTCTCTGGACCGGGCGTACGCAACAGACCTGCCAGCGAGCATGCGGGCATTCTCGGGGAGCTCGTCCGCACAGCTTGACGTGACCCTCGCAGGGACCGGAGGAAAGCCCGCTCCGGCCCTTTACGGCCCGTGGGCTCCGAGGGCAACAGGGGACATCGTCCGCCCGCGTCAGTCAGTGGTGCAGGCATGGGGCGTCGCCGGCTACCCGCTCGATTCCTTCCGGGGCACGGTGCGGTCTCGTTCGGCGAGCTCGGGCGAGGACTCAGTCAGGATTTCCGCGCTGGACGGAGCCGAGCGACTGCGCTTCCCCGCCCGACTGCCGCGCCCTGACAGGGTGTTGGCCAACGAGCTCACGTTCGGAATCGCCACGAGTTGGGTTGCTTCCCCGGTATGGGTTGTGGACCACCTGCTACGGCTCGGCGGCATCCACACGTGCCCGCCCCCACGGTCGACGTCGATTCTCTATGCCTCGCTGCATGGCGGAGTCGCCCCGAACATCGGCTACTTGGAAGGTACTTCGGGGCTGTGGGCCTACTGGACTGACTACAAAGCGCCCTGGGAATCAGCCGCACTCGGCGACGACCGAATATCTGATGCGGACTACATTCCGCGAACGAAACCCGTAAACCGCCGCTCCGATGGGCTGTGGCTCGAACACTGGCTAGATACCACAGGGAACACGACGTCGGATGAGGGTATTGCCCGAATCCACACAACGTGGATTGCCAACGGTTTTGGGCGCTGTTACGTCACTATGGAAGCAAATTTCAAGACGGGGAAGCTTACCGTCTGGAATGGGACCAGCGCCGATTACAACGCCAATCAAGCTCTCCAGTGGACGTACGACCCGCTTAAGGCGCCGGGACTCTGGCATATCGGGTGGTGGCTTTCCTGGTCGTCCACCGGAGTACCGACCCTTTCGCCGGTGGTTACAAATCAGATCGGCATCGTGCAGACATTCAGCGATGCAGTATTGAGCGCTACCCCGGTCCCGCCCGCGAATCTGGATCAGGTTCGGCTGTCCATCAAACAGATACGGGCCGAATGCTTTCAAGTCTCACAGCAGACCAGCCGACCCAACACTCCCGCCGAATTCAGTCAGGCCGGAACATGGAAGCGTGGGGCTTCCCTCAGCAAGCCCCGGTTTCCGCTGGAGAACATTCCGCGCGTCGAAGGAAGCGCATGGGATGTCATCACGCAGATAGCCAAGACAACGCTTGCAACGGCCGAATTCGACAGCAACGGGTTCTTCCGGTGGCGGGACCACACACGGTGGGAAACCGTCCCTACGCAACCGGCTCTAACGGTTTCGTCTACTCGTGAACTGGCATCGCTGACGGTGGGCGAGGAGATCGACGCGTGCCGGAATTATGTGGCCGTGAAATGGTCCAACTGGGGGCGCGTGAAAGGTGACCAGCTAACCCCGGTAGCCGAAGCCCGCACGGGTACGGCCATTGCAGCCGGAGCCACGCTGACACGGGTACTGCCCATTGGTGAAGATCAATGGGACCCGCGCACTCCCAATGTCTATGTGGATCGACTGCCGGACTGCGTAGCGATCAAGGCAACGTCGGACAGCGATTCTGCGGGGGTATACGGGGCGGTAGAGGTGACGCTCTCCCGCGACGGTGGGCAAGTCAGCGTGTCCATGCGTAACCGTGCGACGTACACGGTCTATTACCACGGCCTGAGTGCCTTTGCGCGGACCACATCGACTGACAGCCCATCCGGGCCCACGGACACGCTGACCACGGCTCAGAACACGACGTCGCAGCGTTCATACGGAGTGCAGACCTACGAGCACCCCGGAACAGATTGGGTCCAGTATCGAGACTCTGCCGCAGACCTAGCGAGCGCGATCCTGGCAGCCGGCGAGTACCCGATTCCCTCGCTGCAATCCGTGGAAATCCTCGCCGACCCTCGCCTAGAACTAGGCGACGTGGTGCGCGTTGTGGATCGCACGGGGGCAGCACTCGACACGCTTGCATGGGTTGTCGGCATCAAAACCAGCGGGGGCGACGACGGACGCGTGACGCAAATCCTGACGCTACGGGGAACCAAAGCCAACGGAATTCCGGCTGATACGGGGCTCGTCCCCGATCCGCCCACCAATCCGAACGCGCCCCCGCCATAACAAGGGGGATGAATGGCAGAACGAGACAACGAAAACCGGCTCGGCGTAGTCGAGATCGGCGCACGCGAAATCTATGACGAAGTAGTCGGGCTCCGCGAGGACATGCGATCCGTTGCCGAAAAGGGCGAGGAACTACGGACCGACGTGGACGACCACGAAACCCGAATCCGGGACCTTGAACGGTGGCGATACGCAATGCCTATCGCTGCGGTCTCTGGAGTCGTAGCCGCAGGCGTGACCGTCGCAAAGGCTACCGGCAAGGCATAACCGCACAGCACAGCACACAGCCCCGTATCCGGGCTTACCGCGCGGGGCTTTTTCGTGCCCGAAATCAGGGGGAAACTTAATGCAGTTTGTAACGCGGGCCGAGTGGGGCGCCCGTAAGCCCGACAACGGTCATACCCGAGTGGCTACCAATCTCGGGGTGAAGATTCACTATCTCGGCAGCCCCTACACCGCCGGAGACCACAGCACGTGCGCCGCTTACATGCGGCGTGTTCAGCGCGACCACATGGACGGAAACGGTTGGGCCGATTTCGCCTACAACCTTGCCGTCTGCGAGCACGGATACGTCTTCGAGGGCCGGGGCGCCAACGCGCAGAATGCCGCGAACGGAAACACGACCCTAAACCGCAACCATTTCGCGGTATTGGCATTCGTTGGTTCCTCGGGCCACACCGCTCCGACTGCTGCACAGGTCGACGGCATTAAGGACGCAATCGGTTACCTGCGGCAGCACGGGGCCGGACGGGAGATCCGAGGACACCGCGACGGATACGCGACGAGTTGCCCCGGCGGTCCGCTGTACGCGCTCGTCCAGTCCGGTGCGCTGGAGCCCGGTACCGGCCCGTCCAAGCCCGACCCGCAGAAGTTCGCGCCGTTCCCCGGGGCTGCCTGGTTCAAGGGCTCGCCTCGCTCGCCGCTCGTCACGGCCATGGGTCGCCGGCTCGTCTCCGAGGGGTGCAGTCGCTACAGCGACGGGCCCGGTCCGCAGTGGACCGACGCAGACCGACAGAGCTACGCGGCATGGCAGCGCAAGCGGGGTTTCAGCGGCTCCGACGCGGACGGGTGGCCCGGTAAGTCCACGTGGGACGCACTGCGCGTGCCTGCGATCTAACACAACCAACTGAGGGGATTCTCAATGCAGTTCGTCAAGACTCATCCGGCCCGGATCTACGCGGTACTCGTTGCCGCGCTCGCCCTGGTCGTCCACTATGCTCCGGCGCTCCCGTCCGCGCTCATTCTCGGACTCGCTGCGGCGGTGCTCGGTATCGGCGAGGCGGTACAGCGGACCGAGGACGTTAAGACCGCCGTAGCCGGCGAGCTCGGGCAGATCGAGGAGCACCAGGCCGACACCGAGTGAGCTACAGGCACGTAGCCCTGATGGGTCGAGCGGGGGCCGGGAAGGATGCGGCTGCCGCTCGGCTCGTTCGGGCCTACCAGTTCACGCGGGTGGCGTTTGCCGATCCGCTGCGGGCTGCCGCCCTCGGGCTTGACCCCATTATCGGCAGCGAGCCGACCGGATACGGCCCTATCCCGCTCCGCCTGTCTGACGCTGTACGGCGTCACGGATGGGACCGGGCCAAGGAGGCCCCGGAAGTTCGGCGCACGTTGCAGCGGCTCGGGGAGTCCGTCCGAGCTCACGATCCCGAGCACTGGATTCGCCTCGCCCTCGCCAAGGTGGACGTTGCGGACCGGTGGGGCCTGCCCGTGGTCATCACGGACGTGCGTCATCCCAACGAAGCGTCCGCGCTGACCCGCCGGGGCTTTCTGCTCGTCCGTGTGGTCCGCCCTGGTGCTCCCGGTCCAGCCGGCGAGGACCAGCGGCAGCACGTGAGCGAGACCGCGCTAGACGGTTACCTGGCAGACGCCGAGCTCGTCAACGGCGGCACGCTCGCCGAGCTGCACCAGGGCACTGACCGCCTCGCTGTACGGCGCTGACCTACCAGCGTTACGGGGTGGCGAGAGTGACCCGTCTTCCCCTTCTTTCTTATTTTTTCTTGTGATTCAAAAAAATAGGAAAGAACCGTCACTCTGCCACCCCTCTCAACCCACTAACCCCCGAGGGGACACCCATGCCCGGACAGATCCGCACTATCAAGCGCAGTGGCTCGCGCTACTACATCAGCCCTGAGACCGCCGAAAAGGTTCCTGGGGTCACATCCGTTGTCGGGATGCTGCCAAAGCCGTTCCTGACGTTCTGGGCGGCTCGTATGACCGCTGAAACGGCCGTCGAGAATCTCGACGCGGTGCGAGCTATCGCTGAGCGGGACCCCGCCGGAGCGATTGACTTTCTGCGGAACTCCCATACCCGGTACACCAGCCTGCGGGCAAAGGTCGGAACGGACGCACACGACCTATTCGAGCGCATGATCCGGCTGGAGGAAATCGGCCGGGTGCATCCGGACCTTGAACCGTACCGGCTCGGTTTCGCTGAGTTCCTGCTCGCTGTGCGTCCACAGCTCATCAGGGCCGAGGACGTGTGTTGGTCGGACGAGCACGCTTACGCAGGCAGCTTTGACGCCATTGTGCGCGTGAGGCTCGGTGAGGACGGAAAGCCCGATCACGAAAACGGCGAGTGGCACACGCTGCTAGTCGACTGGAAGACGAGTAAGAGCGCCTATCCGGACGTTGCCCTACAGCTCTCGGCATACGCGCACGCTGACCGGATTGTTTCGGCTGATGGCACTTCCGAGCCCATGCCGAAGTTGGACGGGGCCGCAGTTCTCCACATCACTCCGGAGGGTTGGGTGTTCAAGCCCGTTCGGATTGACGAAGAGATTTTCAATGTCTTTCTCACACTGCGGCACGTTTTCCAGTGGGACCGCGAGATTTCCAAGACGGTATTTGGCAGCCCGATTGCGCAGAGCGTCCGCCGGCTTATCACCGGAACGCAGCGTAGGGCGAGCTAACACCCAGTACCGAGCACCAGGCGACCCGCAACGAATGCGGCTCGTCTTTTTTCATGCCCAAAACCAGGGGGATTTCAACACATGGCACTTCGCATTTTCGAGACCGACCCGAACGCCAAGCCTAAGGGCTCGTTTTCCGATGACACCGTTGGCCGATTCCACGGCGGTAAGCAGGAGAACGGTATCCCCGTTGCTCTCTCCGAGTGGCGCGTGACTACCGGAGATCCGGAAGTTGCCGACGCTATTGCACAGCTCATGGGCGGCTCCGCAGTGGAAACCGATTCCACGTCGGAAAACTTCATCGAGATTCTGACGACCACCAATAAGGTCAAGGTCGTTCTTTCCGGTCCGAACGCTATCTCTTCGGACCTGAAGCTGTGGAACAGCTCGCAGCTTATCCACCACTGCGACGGGGTGGAGTTCCTTTCTCCGGACGAAGATCGGGGTATGCCGTGCCGCTGCCCCGCTCTGATGGAGGACCGTAAGGCCGCAGCGAAGTCTAAGCGCGGTCCGTCTCCGTCGATTTCGGTTCTGTTCCGCCTCGCCGAGGATTACGACCTCGGGCTGTTCCGATTCCAGACGGGCTCTTGGAAGCTCGCCGAGGTTCTTCACGAGGTAGAGAACGCTCTTGAAAAGGTCGGGGGCGAGGCTCTCGCGACCATTGAACTTGAGCTGGTCGAGTACACCACTAAGACGGGCCGTGACGTGTCGTACCGAAAGCCCGTGATCAAGGTTCTCAAGTCCTGGTCGGACGCTGTGGCCGAGCCCACTTTCTAGCCGGCCGAGGGGTCCCGGGGCGATCCTCGGGGCCCCTTCCTATTCAAGGGGGAAGCGCAATTCCGATCCTGGAACTCTGCGCGGGATACGGGGGGATCGGCCGGGCCGTCGAAGCTCTGACCGGGGACAGAATCGGTTACGTGGCGGAAGTTGATCCGTACGCGTCCCTGATCCTGGCCACCCGATACCCGCACGCGCCGAACATCGGCGATATCACGCAATACGACTGGTCTCAGCTTAAAGGCCGAGTCGAAATCATTACGGCAGGTTTCCCCTGCCAGGACATTTCTAACGCGGGCAAGAGGGCGGGCATTCATGGCGAAAGGTCGGGTATTTGGGAAAGCGTCCTCGGGGCCGTTCGCGTTCTTCGACCACGGCTCGTTTTCCTGGAGAACGTATCCGCCATCCGAAACCGAGGCATGGCGCATGTACTCGGGGGCCTGGCCGAGAGCGGGTATGACGCGCGCTGGTGTTGCTTCCGAGCGTCCGCTACTGGAGCCCCCCACATGCGAGATAGGTGGTTCTGTATCGCCACCCCTGTTGCCGACTCCGACAGCCTCCGACGCATCGCGCGGACCTGATTTCGCAAAGGCTGAAAGGGCCGGAGCCGGCGGGGACGATCTCGTTACCGCAGTAGCCCGAATCTTCGATAAGGACCGGGCCCACAAGCTGTTCAAAACCCCTACGGCCAATCTCGGCTCGAACGGGGCGGCGCAGCATCCGGATAAGCGGCGTGCGGGAGGGCACGGTCCGAATCTCGATGATGAGGTTTCATTCCTGCTGCCGGTAGATCCGGACGTTGCCGAGGAAACCCCGGGCGCCTTCCACAGCCCGCCGGAATGGTGGGCAGAGTTCGGGCCCGCTGTGCACCGTTGGGAAACCCTCTTGGGCACCCCTGCCCCTATTCCGGTGGAGTTCGGCCCCCGGGGTGGACGTCGCCTCGCATCGGTCTTTGCCGAGTGGCTTATGGGACTTCCCCGAGGGTGGATCACGCACATTCCGGGACTCAATCGAGCACGGCAGCTTAAGGCGGCCGGTAACGGCGTCGCATCGCAGCAAGCGTTTACGGCCTATCTGCATCTACTGAACTACAAGGAGGAACCGAGGAATGGGTAAGCGGGGAGTCGTTACCGATTATGCGGGCGAGGAACTCTATAAGGGCGATCTAGTCGCCTACGCGGCTCGGCAGGCCAACCGTGTGCGCATGGCTGACGCCATTGTGGACAAGGTGACCGCGCGTCTTGTCGATGGCCGGCTAAGGCCGATGCTGCGAATCAATCCGACCGGAACAGAGTCCGGATTCGCGAAGCGCCGTTCTCTCCGAAAGGAATGGATCAGCTCGGAACACGTCCGGCTGATTGTCCCGGGCGAGCGAGACCAGTAACAGCACAAGAGAAAGGGCCGGAGAAACCTTACGGGGTAACTCCGGCCCTTTTGCATGGGGGGAACTATGAAGCTTGCAGTAACAGAACACCAGGCGCCCGCACTAGGCGAGATCCGCACACTCGGGCGGGGTGACGAGCTGTACCTGATGACCGGTTGGAAGAACCGTAGGGACTGGATTCGGATTCTCGCTGCGGCAGCGCACGCGATGGCTCGGGGCGCACAGATTCACCAGGGGGCCGACCGTGGCTAACCCCAATAAGGCTCGCGGCACCGCATGGGAAAGCAGCGTACGGGACTACCTAAACCGGTTCCTCGGGCTCGTAGACGAGTCTGGGACGTTCCGGGACCCATTCCATCCGGGCAACGTCCGTAGGGCCGCACAGGAGGGTTCTAGGGATGTTGGGGACGTTCATGCCCCCCCGTTCATCCTGGAATGCAAGGACGTGAAGTCTCCGGCCGTTCCCGCGTGGATTCGACAGGCAGAAATCGAAGCAACGCACGCGGGATTCCCCTACGGGCTCGCCGTGCGAAAGGTACGGGGGGCGAGCGTCGAAATGGGCCGTGTGCATGTGTCGGTGAGGACGTGGACGCGTATTCGCCTCGCCCTCGGGATGCCGACGCAGGAGTTTGCCGCGCTGTACGGCTGGTCTGTCTCGCTGCGGGGTCTCGACTCCGGCCGCTGGTACATGACGACGACCACACGGGATCTCGGACACCTGATCAACGACTACCGAGCGAACGTCACCACGGCGGGAGCGTTCCGTGATCTTCGCTGACCTACTCCGCCGCTTTGAGAGCGTGACCGAGGAGGCAGACTCTGGATACGTCGCGTTGTGCCCCGCACACCCTGACTCGCGCCCGTCTCTCCGTATCTGGCGAGGCACTGACAACAAAGTACGGATCACCTGCCGAGCCGGCTGTCAGACCGCAGACGTGATCGCAGCGGCTCGGCTCACGTGGGGCGATCTCTTCGACGTGAACGGGCCTGGTGCCGTAGTTCCTGCGGACCGCCCGAAGCTGGTTCCCGTCGCACTGACTGCCTCGCTCGCCGCGTACGCGGATCGGGCCTCGCTCGCCCTTGCGGACTTTGCCGGCGACTGGCCGCAGCGAGCTCGCACCTACCTTGCCGACCGCTTCGGGCTCGACCTAGAGACCGCTGCGGATCTCGGGCTCGGCGTGGACCACGGGAACCAGGCCGAGGGCTTCCCGTACGTGTCCCGTGCCTACCAGGCCTATCCCCGCCTTACGGTTCCGCTGGTCGGATTCGACGGCGTCACCAGGGGCCTACAGGGCCGGGACTTGACGGGCGAGTGTCCGGGCCGATGGCTGTCCCTCGCCAACCCGCGCGGCCACCGTTGGGCCCCGTACGGCGTGATGCGGGGGCAGGGCGGATACAGCACGGTCCTGATTACCGAGGGGCCCGGAGACGCGCTTACGGCCGTGGCGGTTGGCTACGACGCAGTGGCCGTACGCGGTGCCTCGCTCGCCGGCTCGCCCGAGCTGGTTGCCGAGCTCGCCGAGGGACTGCGCGGACAGCTCGTCATCCTGTGCGGGGACGCTGACCGTGCGGGCTCGGGATTCTCGCAGCGTCTCGCCGAGGGACTGTCCGACCACGGGGTCACGGCATACGTGCTCGATGTCCCGCATCAGGGCGATGACCTGACCGACTGGCGTGCACGCAACCCGAGCGCGTTCCCCGCCGAGCTGCACCGTGCCGTTAAGTCGGCTCGCCCTGTACGTCAAAGCGCTGACGTACAGGCTGACGAGCGGTCCGCCGAGCTCGCCAACCGGACCGGCGCAGACACCGTGTCCCGGGGCCAAGGCGCCGAGGCTGCCGAGATTCTGTCCAAGCTCGTCAGCACGTATGGCGAGAGCGACGCAATGAACGCTCACGCGCTCGTCGCATGGTCCGGGGGCCGTATTCGGTACGCGGCAGGGCTCGGTTTCTATACGTGGGACGGACGCGTTTGGGTCCGCTCCGATATGCGGGTGCGGCAGGAAATCCATCGCATGGGGGCCGCGCTCGTCCTCGCCGGACAGAATCAGCTAGCGCGCGGATTCACCATGACCTCACGCATTGACGCACTGCTGACCGAGCTTTGTTCCGTTCCCAACGTCAGCATCGAAGCAACGGACTTTGATGACCGCCCCGACGTACTCAACTTCCGTAACGGGACAGTCGATTTGAAGACGGGCCGGCTGCGCCCTCACGACCAGGCAGACCTACTGACGTACCGGCTCGACGTGGATTACGTCCCGGACGCACAGTGCCCGCGTTGGGAATCGTTCCTCGCCGAAGTCTTTCCGAACATGTCGGAGATGCCCGCCTACATTCAACGGCTCATCGGCTACGGGATCACGGGTCACACCACAGAGCAAGGTTTCGGCGTGCTGTGGGGGAAGGGGGCGAACGGTAAGAGCGTGCTTGTGGACACCATTACGTCAGTGTTCCGCAGCATCACCCGAACGACTCCGTTCAGCACATTTGAAGAGCGGAAGAGCGGCGGCATTCCGAACGATGTAGCGGCATTGCGCGGGTCTCGGCTCGTCATGGCATCCGAGGGTGAATCAGGTAAGGCCATGTCGGAGTCAATCATTAAGCGCGTCACCGGTAAGGACATGATTGCGGCAAGGTTCCTCCGGCAGGAATATTTCGAGTTCAAGCCCTCGTTCCTGCTACTGCTCGCCACGAACCACAAGCCCAAATTCCGGTCGCAGGATGAGGGGCTGTGGCGACGCGTCAAGCTGATTCCCTTTAAGCGCTGGTTTGCACCGCATGAGCGGGACCCCGAGTTGGACACGAAGCTACTGCGCGAGGCCGAGGGCATCGCAGCGTGGGCCGTACACGGGGCCGTTGACTGGTACCGGGGCGGGCTCCGGGACCCGCAGCTCATTACGAGCGCAAGCCAGGAATACCGCGAGACATCAGACCCGCTCGCCGGCTTCCTGCCGGGCATTCTTGACTGGGCAGACGAAACAGTCGTAATGAACGGAAACGACGCGTTCAACTTCTATTTGGACTGGTGCCAGGAAGAGAATTTGCCCGCAAAGGAGCAGTGGACACGCCGTGCCTTTTACGACGCGATGGAAGAACGCGGGGCAATCCGGAAGCGCACAAACAAGGGGATCGCACTTGGCGGCCTTCGGCTCGCGGACGAAAGCCCCGACGCAGTAGGTCCGGGAATCTTCGGAAAGTAGAAACGGCATCCAAGGGGGCTGCTCACCTTAACGGGTGGGCGGCCCCCTTTTTTATTTCACAGGGGAGACATGATCACCTATCGACACCAGCTAGCCGGTGAACCTGTCACGGTTCACGTGCCGGAAACCACGGAGGATCTCGGCAAATTCTGGAAGTGGTTCTACCGAGCGCGAGCGCGGGGCGCAATTGCCGTGGACACCGAGACGACAGGTCTCGACATATTCAGCCCAACCTTTCGGCTCCGCACGGTGCAATTCGGCGACGAGCGGAACGCATGGGTGATCCTGTACGAGCGGGGCGCGCCTTTCGCAACGTACGCCCGTGACGCACTCCAGCGCTCCCGAGAAATCCTGATCCACAACGCAGCCTATGACTGGCTCGTACTCGGGCAGTGCGCCGGAATCCCGCTGGAAGAGCTCGCACCGTACACAACGGATACCCGCATCCTTGCCGCGCTCTGCGATCCGCGCCAACCGTCCGAGGGCGGGGCAGGAACGGCGCTCAAGCCTCTTGCAGCCCGTTGGGTGGACCCTTCCGCCCCGGACACTCAGGGCGGGCTTACAAAGGTATTCAGGTCCCTTGGGCTGACCAAAGAGACCGGATGGGCGGGAATCCCGCTCACGAATCCAACTTATCTGCTGTACGCGGGACTTGACGTGTTGCTCACTGCGCGTCTGGCTCCGATGCTCCGGCGGGAGCTCGCACGGCTCGGGGTCCGCGAGGACCTGGTGAGCTACGAACACCAAATCGCCGAGCTGTGCGCGGTTATGCAGCGGCGGGGACTCCTCGTTGACCAGGAGTATGCGGTCCCGCTCGCTCGCCGGCTCGCCGAGGAGGCAGCCGAGCACAGCGCCATAGCGGCCCGGTACGGGGTGTCCTCGGTGGGCAGCCCGGGGCAGGTAGCCGAAGCACTACAGGGCATGGGCGAGACGCTCACAGAGCGGACCGACTCCGGGGCCGTCAAGGTCGATAAGGCCGTACTGCTGCCCTTGGCGGACCTTGACCGGGACTGGCAGCGCATCGGCGCGAGGAAACCAAATCCCGTTGCCCATGCGGTACTTCACGCGAAGCGCGCCAACAAGTGGGGCGTGAGCTACGCCGAGCGGTTCATGTCAAAGCTCGACACTGCGGGACGAATTCACCCGACGATATCGCCGCTGGCTGCGAGGACGGGCCGGATGTCTGTCACGGACGGGCTGCACCAATTGCCGAGCTCGGACCACGTAATTCGCCGCGCCATTCTTGCCGAGCCCGGACACGTCATGATCAGCACCGACTTTCAGGCAGTCGAGATGCGCGTGTTGGCAGCCCTCGCAGACGTCAAAGCCATGAAATCCGGATTCGTCAGCGGCGGCGACAGCTTCGACATTCACGAATACACCGCGCGCCTAATCAAGGGCGACGCTGCCACCCCGAAGGATCGAAAGGTTTTTAAGGGAGCCGGGTTCGGAAAGGTTTACGGGGGCGGCGTCCAGACGATTGCACGTCAGACCGGGGCGTCAGAAGCAGAGATTGCGCAGGCGGTCACGGCCTATGACCGAGCCTTTCCGGAGATCAAACGGGCGTCCTCGCGATGGCGGCGACAGGCTTTCCAAAACGGCATGGTATTCGTTTCGGCGACGGGCCGCAGGCTTCCACTGGACCGGGACCGTACATACGCCGTGGTTAATTACGCCTGCCAAAGTGCAGCGCGTGACGTCCTCGGAATGGCCATGCTGAATGTCCAGTCGGCTGGTCTGCTCGAATACTGCCGCTTGCCTATTCATGACGAGCTGTTGGCGTCAGCACCAGCCGGCGAGGCGGAAGAGATTGCCCGCGAGTTCGAGAGGTGCATGACGTTTCCGCTGTACGGCGTGCCCATCGTGGCGGGCGCCGAGATTGGCGGACGGTCGTGGGGCTCGCTGTACGGGGCCGACTTCTGATCACAGAGTGCCGCCTTACGAGCGGTTTTCCGCAACGCTGCGTAGCCGAAAAGCGGCCTTATTCAGACCCGCGAGACCGCTTGGCGGTTGTGCTGATTTGAGTCACGGCGTGATTACAGATCCTCGCCCTGCGGGTGCTTTCGACTACTCGCTGTCTATGGATTTGGTAACGGTATAACCCCCCGTGACGTGTCGGTAACGGCTCCACTGTCAATGAACGCCTATCTGTCATAGACACGCCCGATGCTCCCGTTATTACCGATTGTTCGATCAATTTCGCATTCTTAGATTTGTTGTCAAGCAGCGAAACAGGCAATGCGCAAGCCCCGTCCTGCTAACCCGGGACGGGGCATTTCTATGCCCTTTTTCAAAGCGCATTGAGCTAGAGCGGCGGATCCCTTTGCGACCCCGTGCGCTCCGTTCCGGGAATCTGCCCCTCCCTACAGAGGGGCATCACATCCCACTTGGAACGGTGCCTCTTGACTCAGCTCACGCATGCCCAGATTTCTGCCGCCAAAGAGAATGACCTTGAAGCGGTGTCGGCAATAGTTCGGGAGACCGAAGAGTACGTGTCCCGTCGCGCCCTACGGTTTGCGAGCACTAGCGGGCATTCTGACAGTGATTTGGTCGAAGATCTGACGCAGGTCGGACGCATAGCAATCTGGGAATCCCTTGCAGGTTTCTCGGGCTCGGAGCCGACAGAGTTCATGACCTACCTTGGCCGCATCGTGAGCCGAGCTATGGCCGATGCGCGCCGAGCAGCTACACGCCCTGGCGTTGACCCATTCATTGCAAAGGCGTTCGAGGACGCCATATGCATGGCAGTGGGTGACCCGTACGAGGCCGAACGCATAGCGGCAACAGACGCAATGGGAAGAGACAGGATGAGCAAGGATCTTGCCCATGCTGCACGCATTTCCTGGATGGGTAATGACTCGCTCGACCGGCCCTTTAACGTCGATATCACCGGAGAAAACATCAGCTTGGGCGACGTGATCGCCCAAGAAATGGAAATTCCGACCGAACTGGTCGAGCCGCGAGACGTGGCCACCCATCGCCGGAACGTCATACGAGACCAGGTTCACAAGACGCTCGGCGTGCTCTCGGACCGTCAACGGCACGTACTGAAAGCGGGGTTCGGGATCTCCCCCGTGCCGCAGTACCGCCCCGGAGTCGATGACGCTGAATTGGCCGATTACATGGACGTCACCCCGTATCAGGTGCAGCAAGCACGCACCAAGGGAGCCACTCGGTTCCGCACCCTGTACCAGGCTGGTGCGCAGTCATGGTGAAGACGTGCAGCAAGTACGGCGAAACCAAGCCCTACAGCGAGTTCTACGCGTCAGCCGGGACGCGCGACGGACAGCGCAACCCTTGCAAGTCATGTTGTCTGCGGCGGCAAGCGAATTACGACGCTCGCGCAGACGTACAGGCTGCCCGCCGCGAATACCGACAGGCGAACGCAGTGGCGATAGCCGAAGCGCGGCGACGCTGGCGACTGGCCAACCCCGAGTTGCATGCCGCCCGTTCCGCCGAGTGGAAGCGTGCCAACCCCGATGCTCACGCGCGCCACAAGTCCAAGGATCGGGCCCGCCGTTACGGTGCCGAGCATGAGCCGTACAGCCGTGCCGAAGTGTTCGCACGGTGGGGCTCGCGCTGCTGCTACTGCAACGAGCCCGCGACGAGCATTGACCACGTGGTGCCCCTCAGCCGTGGGGGCCATGACGTCGAAGCGAATGCGGTTCCGTGCTGCAAGTCGTGCAACTCCAGCAAGGGCCGCAAGACCCTCGCAGAGTGGGCGGCGTCATGATCACGCTGCGGACTCACGATGGCGGAACGGTCGAGATCACCCGCTCCGGGACCCTGGTAGACATCCACGTCCGTGATGCTTCGGGACGGAGCGTAGCCACGGTGACGCGTCGAGCCGGCGAGGGACGCGACGCTCTCGGGGAGTACCTTGCCCGCCCAGTTTACGCCTCGCTCAACTGGTCTGTACCAAAGGTGCGTTGAGGGCAATCGAACGCACGCACGAATCTTGGACCGGCCAACAACCCTCGTTAGCATGCTCACTTAACGTCACTAGATTCCGCTACCAGCGGACATTGATCCCCTCGCTTCGGCGGGGGGATTCTTGCGTTGTCAAACTTTCACTTGTCACGGAGTGGTCACGACGGACTCACCCGTACAACCTATTCGCAGGTCAAGAAGTCGAAGCATCGGAGTTGACCGTGATCATTTCGTTACCGTGAACGCGTTCGAAAGTTCCTGGCCGTTGTCGGACCCGTGCTCTAGGGTCTGGGACATGGTTACGCACAGCGAAAGGTTTGCCGTTGAGTCATACGTGATAGTTCCGGCCACGGGGGATCACGGATGGGGCACTAGCGGGACATGGCAGGACTGTCCCGAGATGCCCGGAAAATTGGGGGAGGGTGTTGTGTCGTCATGTTCAGACCTGCGGACCGTCATCGGGACCGCTGGGGGTGTTGTCGCACGGATGCTGCTGGGGGCGAGCTATCCCGCGTTTCGGATGCTGACGCGGTACAGGCGGACGGGCGGGCTCGCCGGCTCCGTCCACTACCAGCGGTGCAGCGATAGCGGGCTTTGGGTGATGTGGGATGAGGTGTGGACAGCGTGCGAGTGGGGGCAGCACGCTCCCTCGGTCCCCGCGTCCACTTCCACGCTGGGGGTTGCAGCGTGAGCGCCCGGATTTTTGTCCTCGGGCACCAGGAGCGCGACGCAGCATCGGCGGACATGTTCAGGCTCGCCGCTGTGATCGTCCGTGCGGGGCTCGCCGATCGGTACGGAGTCAGTACCCGCCGCATCGTCGGCAACCGGGGTGACGATGGGTGGGGCGTGTACCTCACGGACCGGGCGCCGGATCAGACTCCGCCGGACGGTCTCTCGTTCGCGCCGCTCGCTGCCTGACACAGCAAAGCCCCGCCGCTCCGAAGGGGGTGGAGTGGCGGGGCCTGGTGCGCGAGCTCGGGGGTCAGAGCGCGCCGAGCTCGTCAGCCTTGACAGCCGTGACGAACGCGCTGAACGCGGCGGCAGGGAAGGACAGGACCGGGCCGGCTGTGACCTTTGAGTCTCGAACGGGGACCACGCCGTGTGCCCCGGCAAGGTTGGTAGCGACCTCCACGCAGTCACCGCCGTTGGCGCTGTAAGAGGACGTGAACCAGCGAGGGGATGTCGTCACGGGGTGCCCTTTCGTACCTCATGGATCATGGCCACGGATGCCGCTTGGGGCAGCGATTCGGCCTGTAGGTGATGGTAGCCCGCCAGTAGAGGCAGAACCGCAGTGCTCTCGCGGTCGACGTGCCCTTGCGCGTGAGTCTCGGCGTACGCGACCAACGATCGGTCGCCCAAAGTCAGCAGGTTGACCGGCAGGTGGAACGGTCGCCGCTCGCCTATGGCAAAGGGTGCTACTTGCAGAACGCTGTTCGGTAGTTCGGCGAACGCGGCCAGCTTTTCCAACTGCGCGGCCATGATCGCTGGACCGCCGATCGGGCGCAAGATGCAGCTTTCATCCATCACGACAAGCAACATCGGTGGCTGATCTCGGGTCAGAGTCGCTTGCCGTTGCATCAGGAACGAGACACGTTCTTCGGCCTGGTCAGGAGTGATGGAGCCGCGCCGTATGTCGCTCGTGGCCAGCGCCCTTGCGTACTCCGGTGTCTGCAACAGTCCGGGGACGATTCCGATCTGAAACAGCCGGATTTCCACGGCGCGACCCTCGTAGCCGACGTACTCCGGGAACCCTTCGAGTAGTACGCCCTGGTGAATCCGGCGGGACTCACGCTCGAAGGAGTCCGCCGAGTCGGCGAGTCCAAACACCGCGTCAGCGCGTCTCGCAAATTTGACAGTTGCAGCTCGGGTGGCATTTTCAACCCCGGAAATATGCGAACCGGAGTAGTCCATACGCTCGCCGAGCTCGGGCAAGGTCCACCCGTGTTCTTCGCGCAACCTGCGTAAACGTACGCCGAACGCGGCACTCGGACCCGCGTCGGGGTCTAGCTCGTTTCTGTTCATGGCGACTTCCCCAACTCTCAGTCAGGAAACGGGAAGTTGATAGTTCTCAGAGCGTAGGTCACGCTGACGGGGCTTGGTAGTGGAACGGCTACGGAGAGGAGCGGTCATGCTCGGAACCGCGTTCGTCATGCACGTCCCGGTACGGCTCGCCCTCGCTGTGGCGGTCGCAGAACACCGGTTGCACCAGCGCTTCCCCCGACTCGTACGGGCGCTCAGTCCGCACTCGCCGGCGAGGAGCGAACCGTTCGCCGAGTTACAGCGGCTGGAGACGGACCCCGCGTTCCGTGCGCAGTTCCGCGCCGAGCTCGACACGGCGATCGTCCAGAACGCGGAAGCGGCCCTACTCGACCTGCGGAACGCGATCCGTCCCGACTCCGAGGAGCGTGCGGCGTGAAGCGGGTGTTCGGGCTGGTAGACCATCGCATTCGTAGGCACCCCGGAACGGTCCCGCTCGTCGGGGCGCGCTGCGTCGCTCTTGACTGCGGATGGCTGACGCGTCCGGGACTGACAGCGGATGAGTGCGACCTCGCGTGCATCGGGCACTCGGGCACGTCGAAGCATCAGAGCTTTCAGCGGACGTTCACGGACATGGCCGTTGTGGAGCGTGTGCAGTGACCGACGACAACGAGCACCAGGCGCACGCACAACACACCCGCGCGAGCGTCACCCTGACAGTTGTCGGGACGGCGATTTGGGTTACCACGGTTGCTCTGCTGGTCGCTCGCGGGTGGGGCACGTGAACGTGGCGGACCTCCCCTAGATTCCCGCCCTCGCCGAGTCGACGCCGCTCGGTCCCCCTACGGCAGTCCTCGGCGAGGGCGGGGCACAGCACCACTCGTCTACGAGAAAGGTCGGGCACCATGACCGTTCTGCTGGACCCGCCGGCTCAGAAGCCGATAGCGGGCATCCACTCGCTTGAACTTGAGATCACGTCCGCATGTCAGCTCAAGTGCCGTATGTGTCTGTCGAGTTCGAGCCCGCAGGCATCTCACGGCGACATGACCCCGAAGGATTGGCGCGCGGTCATCTTCGACGCTGCCGCGCTCGGGGTCCGCACCATTCAGATGATCGGGGGCGAGCCGACCATGCACCCGAAGTGGCGGGAGTTCGTCACCCTCGCGCTGTCCCTCGGGCGTCACGTGGAGATCTACAGCAATCTCTACGAAGTCAAGGAACGGGACTGGTCGCTGTTCGCGGACCCGCGCGTCACTCTCGGAACGAGCTACTACAGCGACCGTCCCGAGGAACACGACGCGGTAACGCAGAAGGAGGGAAGCTACGTCCGGACCCGCGCCAACATCGTGCAAGCGCTTGAGCGCGGCATCGAAGTACGTGCCGGAATCGTTGACGTACTCCCCGGCCAGCGTGTAGCCGAGGGACGCGCCGAGCTCGAAGCGATGGGCATTACCAACATCATCGTGGACCGAGCTCGGGCGGTCGGACGTGCGGCCCTGCCCGGGGTCAAGCCAAGCCTTGACGAGATGTGCGGACGATGCACGCGAGGACGAGCGGCCATCCTGCCGACGGGCGATCTCACCGGATGCGTGCTTTCGCGCGATTTTCCGGCGGGCAACGTGTTGCACACCAGGCTCGCCGAGCTCCTCGGGGGGAAGGCTTGGGCTGATCTCGCCGCAAGCATTTCGCCGGTTCGAGCGGACGCGTGCCCGCCCGACGATTCCGGCGACTGCGGCCCCGCGAACACGACGGCATGCGGTCCCGCGTACGACTGACAGAGAGGCTGAGCACATGGATTGGGACAGACAGGCAATCGCCCTTGCCGACCGAGTAGCGCACCCCGATTCCCGGTGGCTCGACATCGTTTCGGACGTTGCCCGGCACGAGCTCGTTCCCCGCTGGTGGGACAAGGACGAGTCGGGCGCGTGGACGCTGCACATCGGGGCCCATGATCTGAAGGCTTGGGCAAAGGCTGCGTACGCAGACCGTTCGTTGGTCACGAAGGTTGGCGCGCTTCACGCCGATCACGCCGAGCCTGACGACCGGCCCGAGGGCTTACCTACATCGTCCGCCACGCTGCCGAGCCTGGTCGTTCGCATGCTCCGTCACGTACGGCTCAGGGACGGTCTCCGGACTCTGGACCTGGGGACCGGAGCCGGTGGGCTTACTGCCTATGCGTCGCTTCGCATCGGAGACCACAACGTCACGAGCCTGGACATAGATCCGTACCTGACGCATGCAGCAAAACCCCGGCTCGGCGCAATGGGGCTGCACCCGGACTTCATTACGGCAGACGCCACGGACCACGTTCCGGGGACCTATGAGCGGATCGTGTCCACGGTCGGACTGCCCGCAGGCCCCGGGCTCCGTCCCGTGCTCGCTGCGCTGGTGACTGGTGGGCGGATCGCCACGACCCTCGGGCGTACATCGCTCATCGTCACGGGATGGAAGGAGACCAACGGCGATGTTGTAGGCGTAGTGGAGCGCGACACCGCCGGCTTCATGCTGACCCGCTCCGGCGACAACTACCCGCCCGCGCTCTCCGAGCTACTCGCCCTCGCGAAGAGTTCGGAAGGAGACGAGCGGAGCACGGGCCGCTATCCCGTGGTGGACGTGGCGAACGCATGGGAGCTGTCTTCCATGCTCGAAGTCACGACCCCCGGGGTTGAGCACACCTACGAACAGCGCAACCGTCACCGCACCGCCTACATGGTCCACGCAGACGGCTCATGGGCCCGTGCGTCCGCCGAATGGGCTGACCCTCCGAAAGTGCACCAGGGTGGCCCCCGCCGGCTCTGGACAGCGTTGGAGCGCATCCGCAACCGCCATGCCATGGAAGGCTCGTTGCCGCTGCTCGGCGCGCGGGTCCGCATCACCCCGAACGGGGTTGTGCACCTGTCTCGCGGACAGTGGCGCGCATCCATGGGCGATCAGTAGACCAAACACCCGAGCCCCGTCCGTTCCGGCACTCCTCCCCTCGGGACGGGCGGGGCTCTGCTGTCCCCTATCCGAGGATCACGACGTGTTGCAGTGCACCGCTATCAGCAAGATCCCTACAAGGGATGCGCTCATTGCCCTTACACGGATGGAGAACGGTCCCGACAACGCATCGCTGTGGCTCTACCAGCTCGGCGAGTACCGGTTGTGTGAGCTCGCTGGAGACGGCCACGCCGAACACGCAACCATGCTGTGTAACAGCGACGTGCGGGATGACCCGCGAGACCTGTGGCTCCTTTGGACAGATGAGGGCGGGAGGCGGAGAGAACGCCTCGCGGAACTGCCCCCGTGCCCGGAAGCAATCAACCGGGGCCGCCCGAACGCTTGGCACTGCATCCTGTTCGCCGAGCACCCCGCAGTGCACTCCTGGGAGATCTCAGACCCGCTCGGGGACCTGGTCAAACAGCAAGCGAAGGAAGAGGCCTACCGCCGGTTCGACCAGTACGACCAGGACCCGGACTAGTCGCCCTGGTGCTCGCCCTCGCCGGCTCGCTCGGCTACGTGGCTGCCCTTGCCCCACTCGGTCACGACGAGCCCGCGTTCCCGAAGAACGGACACAGCGCGGCGTGCGGTCATCCGGGCAACCCCGTGTGTCTGGCAGAGCTCTGCCTCACTCGGCAGCCGTGCCCCCGGCGGCAGCGCGCCCGACTCAATGTCGGCAGTAAGCGCGTCCAGCACCCGCATGTACGGGGCGCGTGCGCGGGACGAGTCGGGCGAGCTCTCTGGCATGGGGAGAGCGTAGACAACCGGTCATCTCTAGGCGACTTAGACAGGTAGACGAGCTAGACAGGTAGACGAGTTAGACGTGTTGCCTTAGCGTGATTCCACGAACACGAAAACGCCCCGACAACCGCTTAGGACCGGTTGCCGGGGCTCCGCCGAACCAGCTTTTGGGAGCTGAACCGACATGCCCGAGCTTATCGCCCCCATGGTGCTTGGACTCACGTCCGTTACCGCCCTACTCCTCGTACTCCTGCCGAGCCGGCGAGCCCCGGGAAAGCACTCCGGCGCCTACCGCCCCAAGCCCGCCCCCGCGACCGTGAGCCCGTGGTCCCGTCCGTGGACCGGGCCTAGCAGTGCAGACGCACGCAGGATCTTCCGCCCCGAAACCGACGCAGAGACGACCCTCGTACTCTCCCCGGTCCAGCGCGAGAGGCGATACGCGGCAGAGTTCGCGGCCATCGGCGTGGACTACCCGTACACGTACAAGGGGGCACCGTTCCCGCGCTCCGCGTTCCCGCGCTCCGCGTTCGCCGTGGCGGTGTCGGCATGACGCGCGACGGACTGATGAGCCCGCCCCCGACCGGTGACGTAGCGGTGTGCATCGTCTGCCATGAGCAGACCGAAGCGCCCGTAGCGGTACGCGAGATCCACAGCACCAGCGGCCCCGGAACCACGCTGTGGGCCTGTCCCGACCACGCTGTGCAGCTCGGCGCGGGACCTACAGCGGAAGACGTGCACCGTGTCAGTACCGACTGACACCATCGACACCAGACGGAAGGGAGGGGCCGACGATGGCTCTTGCATCACGTGAGCGGCAGTACCTGCACCAGGAACTTACCGAGGAAGTTTCTGCGGTCTACGCGGACATCCTGTGTGACGCATGGGGCACGCTCTTGACGGCGCAGCGGCACATGTCCGCCGCTCGACTCAAGACCGTGCGACAGAACGTCGAAGGGATGGAGCGCGCGGCCCTACTCGCCCTCAAGCGCGCGGAGTACGCGGACCCGAGCTTGACCCCGGAGAAGCGTCTCAAGCGCGACAGAGAGCGCTATGAGACGGCATGGAAGGCAGACCGGGCAGACATCGACGCTGCCCTGTAGACGAGCCCCAGAGAGCGCGACGAGCCCCGTTCGACCACGTGTCGGGCGGGGCTTTGCCGTTCCCGCTGTCCGCCGGTACCCACTCCGCTACCGTCCCCGTATGACCGCTGTGGACGATGCCTATGAAGCCCTCGCCGTGGACCTACTCCAGCGCACAGAACGGGCAGTCGAGACCGTTGCTGCCCTCGCCGTGGACACAGGTATCACGTTCAAGGTCGACGACATCGTGCAGCGCGTAGAAGACGAGCTACCCCCGGACTACCCGAGCCACACAACGGGCGACGTATCACGACGGGACATCATCGCTGCCATGGCGCGCGACATCCTGTCTGGCGAGGCGTACGACGACTGACCAACGCACGCGAGCCCCGTCCGACCACATGTCGGGCGGGGCCTTTTGCATGCCCGGACCTGCTGTTTTTCTAGGTCCCGGGGTGTATGGTCCACCGGGGCGGAGCCCCAGCAGCAGCGGCGCCGCCGGATTTGGCGCCGGCGGGGCTAACTGTCAAGGGCAGACATCTGGGCTGTGAACCAGGCCGTCGGGGGGAGGGACGTCGCGGCAGCGGAAAGGCGTTTGCAGCGTTCCGCGCGCTCCGCCATCGGCATCGACAGCGCCGCGTGCAGCGCCTCCGCCGTCTGCGTCACGTCGTACGGGTTCACCGTCAGCGCGTCCTGGCGGAGCTCCTCGTACGCCCCCGCCCCGGTGGACAGCACCAGCACGCACCCCGCCTCCGACACCACCGGGATCTCCTTCGCCACCAGGTTCATTCCGTCCCGCACCGGGTTCACCAGCGCCACGTCCGCCAGCCGGTACGCCGCCAGCGAGCGCGCGAAGTCGTCCTTCACCGAGACCAGCACCGGCTGCCAGTCCTCCGTACCGAACTCCGCGTTGATCTCCGCCGCCAGCTCCGCCACCGCGGCCGTGTACTCCCGGTAGACCCGCAGGTCCTGCCGTGACGGGTACGCCGACGCCAGGTGGACCACCCGGCCGTGCCACTGCGGGCGCGTGGTGAGCAGTTCGCGGTAGGCCAGCAGGCCGCGCAGGATGTTCTTCGAGAGTTCCGTGCGGTCCACGCGGACGATCGTCCGCAGGCCGTCCACCTCCGCCCGCAGCTCCGCCAGCTTGTCGTTCACCTCCGGCCGGTGCGCCAGCGCCCGCAGTTCGTCGCCGTCCACGCCCAGCGGGTAGGCCCGTACCCGCGTGGTGCGGGTGGGCCACACCGTGTACCGGCGGTGCTCCACCACCGAGCCCTCGAGGACCTCGGCCTGCCCCCACGCGTCGTCGAGCCGTGCCGAGCCCAGGAACTCGGCCGCCCAGGCCTCGGTGTGGAAGCCGAGCACGTCCGCGCCGAGCATGCCCCACAGCAGGGTCTCGCGGACCACGTCCGGCAGCATCGAGAGGTAGCCGGGCGCGGCCCACGGCGTGTGCGTGAAGTGCGCGATCCGCAGGTCGGGGCGCAGCACCCGCAGCAGCCCGGGGACCAGCGCCAGGTGGTAGTCCTGCACCAGTACAGAGGCGCCCTGCGCCGCCTCCTCGGCCAGTGCGTCGGCGAAGGCCTGGTTGTAGCGCTCGTACGACTCCCACCGGCGGCGGAACTCGGCGTCGAAGACCGGCTCGCGCGGGATGTCGTACAGGTGGTGGTGGGTGAACCACAGCACAGAGTTGGCGATGCCGTTGTACGCGTCGTCGTACATGCTGGGATCGATGTCCAGCATCCGGACGCCCGGTTCGGACACGCCCCGGCGGACCGCCTCCCGGTCCGCTTCCGAGAGCGCCGCGCAGATCCACACCGCCTCCGGTTGCTCCGCGAGGGCCGTGGAGAGTCCGGAGACGAGTCCGCCCCCGCCGCGCCGGGCGCTGAGCGTCCCGTCGTCGAGGGCGTAGGAGAGGGGGCCGCGGTTCGCTGCAACGAGTACCTGGGAAGCCATGCGGCCAACCTAGCCCGGCCCGTGCCCGCTCAAACCGTACGTTCCCTCACGCCACGCGACGCCGCGCGTACTCCTTGATGCCCGCCATCGGCGGCCGTTCCTCGGTGTCCACCGGGTACGTCCGCGGTACGAAGCCCTCCGGGCCGCGCTCGAACTGCGTCAGCTCCGGCCGGACGAGGTGCCCGCGCGAGAGCCGTAGCTGGGCGGTGCGGTAGATCGCCGCGGCCATCCGGCCCAGCGCCTGCCCGTCCTGATGGCGGTGGAGCCGTACGCCCACGTCCACTTGGGCCATCGCGTCCAGCCCGACCGTGTGCAGCGCGTCGACCAGCAGGCCCAGCTCGACGCCGTACCCGACGGGGAACGGCAGCCGCTCCAGCAGGGAGCGGCGTACGGCGTACTCGCCCCCCAGCGGCTGGACGAAGCCGGCCAGCTGCGGCCAGTGCAGGTTGAGGAGCGGGCGGGCGACGAGCTCGGTGACCCGGCCGCCCTGGCCGGGGGCCCTGCCGGAGGCGAGCCCGTCGAATTCCGGGCCCAGCGGGCGGTCGTACATCGCCTTGACGAACTGCACGTCCGGGTCGGTCAGCAGCGGCCCCACGATCCCGGAGACGAAAGAGGCGGAGAAGTCCCGCAGGTCGGCGTCGACGAAGCAGACGATGTCCCCGTCGGTGGCCAGCAGCGAGCGCCACAGCACCTCGCCCTTGCCGGGCAGCGCCGGGATGCGCGGCAGCACGTCGTCGCGGTGCACCACCCGGGCCCCGGCCTTGGCCGCGACCTCCGCGGTTCCGTCGGTGGAGCCCGAGTCGACGACGACCAGCTCGTCGACCAGGGGGACGGGCAGTGACTCGATCAGCTCACGCCGGATCACCTCGACGATCGCGCCGACCGTCGCCTCCTCGTCCAGCGCGGGCAGCACCACGCTGACCGTTGTCCCGGCCGCCCGTTTCCGGTCGAGCAGCTGGTCGAGCGGTCGGTCGGCGGCGGACCAGGAGCGGTCGGCCAGCCATCGCTCCACCTCTTCCAGCACCCTCAGCACTCCCTGCGTGTCGGCGATATTCGCCGGTATGTGATCCATCTCGCGGTTCGGACGGCTGTCTCAACCGCCCGGCCCTTCGGTTACAGTCTTGAACAACGCGAAGGACCACCGCATGCCGGGGGTCCCCGCGACAAACGCCCGGGTGCGCCGAAGAGCGCGCCGCCCGGTGCCATACCGCTCATCCAGAGGGGCAGAGGGACACGGCCCGTTGAAGCCCCGGCAACCCTCCAGTCGGTTCTCGCGATCGCACTCAGCGACATCAGCGAGGTCCCCGGCTAGGGAAGGTGCCAATTCCGTCTCATGGCGAAGTGCGCCATGGGGAAGATGAGGAGAAAGGGCCTCGCCATCATGGCTGCACAGACTGCTTCCACCTCTGTTGATCTCGGACCTGCCACCGGCCTTTCCTGTCGTGAGTGCGGTACCCGTTTCGAGCTCGGCCCCATCTTCGCGTGTGCCGAGTGCTTCGGGCCGCTGGAAGTCGCCTACGACCTCCCGACCGGTGACCCCGAGGCCCTGCGCGCCGCGATCGAGGCCGGCCCCGACAACATCTGGCGCTACGCGCCGCTGCTGCCCGTCCCCGCGGACGTGGCCTCCAAGCCCAGCCTGAACCCGGGCTTCACCAAGCTCGTGGACGCGGCCAACCTGGCCAAAGAGCTGGGCGTCACCGGCAAGCTGTACGTCAAGGACGACTCCGGCAACCCGACGCACTCCTTCAAGGACCGCGTGGTGGCCATCGCCGTCGAGGCCGCCCGCGCCTTCGGCTTCACCACCCTGTCCTGCTCCTCGACCGGCAACCTGGCCGGCGCCGTCGGCGCCGCGGCCGCCCGGGCCGGTTTCCGCTCCTGCGTGTTCATCCCGCACGACCTGGAGCAGGGCAAGGTCGTCATGGCCGGTGTGTACGGCGGTGACCTGATCGGCATCGAGGGCAACTACGACGACGTCAACCGCTTCTGCTCCGAGCTCATCGGCGACCCGCTGGGCGAGGGCTGGGGCTTCGTCAACGTCAACCTCCGCCCGTACTACGGCGAGGGCTCCAAGACCCTGGCGTACGAGATCTGCGAGCAGCTCGGCTGGCAGCTGCCCGACCAGATCGTGATCCCGATCGCGTCCGGCTCGCAGCTGACGAAGATCGACAAGGGTTTGCAGGAGCTCATCAAGCTCGGCCTCGTCGAGGACAAGCCGTACAAGATCTTCGGTGCGCAGGCCGAGGGCTGCTCCCCGGTGTCGACCGCCTTCAAGGCCGGTCACGACGTGGTGCGCCCGCAGAAGCCGAACACCATCGCCAAGTCGCTGGCCATCGGCAACCCGGCGGACGGCCCGTACGTCCTGGACATCGCGCGCCGCACCGGCGGATTCGTCGAGGACGTGAACGACGAGCAGGTCGTCGAGGCCATCAAGATCCTCGCGCAGACCGAGGGCATCTTCGCCGAGACCGCGGGCGGTGTGACCGTCGGCGTGACGAAGAAGCTCATCGACAACGGGCAGCTCGACCCGACGCTGACCACTGTCGTCCTCAACACCGGTGACGGCCTCAAGACCCTGGAGGCGGTGGCCGCGGACAGCGGGCAGACCGCCACCATCCGCCCGAGCCTGGACGCGTTCCGCGCCGCCGGCCTGGTCTGACCCCTTCTCCTCCGCCCTACCGGAAAGGCAGTAGCGCCATGAGCGTCAACGTCCGCATCCCCACCATCCTGCGCACCTACACCGGCGGCGTCGCCGAGGTCCCGGCCGAGGGCGCGACCCTCGCCGAGGTCATCGAGTCCCTGGAGAAGAGCCACCCGGGCATCGCCGCGCGCGTCCTGGACGACCAGGGCAAGCTGCGCCGTTTCGTGAACGTCTACGTGAACGACGACGACGTGCGCTTCGAGGGCGGGCTGCAGGCGGTGACGCCTGACGGCGCCGGTGTCTCGATCATCCCGGCCGTCGCGGGCGGTTGCTGATTGCCCGGATCTCCGGGGTCACCTCCCAGGTGACACGCGCAAACCGAAATTGCCCCCTCCGCTAAAAGCGGAGGGGGCAATTCTGCTTGATTGGGCGCGGTAAGGTTGGGGAAGTCCCCTCCGCTGTTCTTGCCCCCTGCATATGAACGGGCCGCGCAAGGGTCGACATTGGGCCAACATGCGAGTGCGCTATGGGGCTTTGGCGAGTTATGTCAGGCCCGAGTTGCCCGGGAGTATGGCAAATTTTCACTCTATTTCAATGTTTCCCGGTGTCCAGAATTCTCATCGGATTGACCTGTTGCAGACAGCATCCGCGCAGATACATTCAGCCTCGGTCGACGCGTTCCGACGCAAGTTCTGACCCGGGATCGCGAAGTGCGTTCCTGCGCAAGGGCCAGTAATAGGGGAGTTAGGCATGGCTCAGGGCACCGTCAAGTGGTTCAACGCGGAGAAGGGCTACGGCTTCATCGCGGTCGACGGTGGTGCGGATGTGTTCGTCCACTACAGCGCCATCCAGATGGACGGGTACCGCACCCTTGAAGAGGGTCAGCGGGTCGAGTTCGAGATCTCGCAGGGCCAGAAGGGTCCGCAGGCGGACATGGTCAAGCTCGCACTCGGCTAGTCCTGGCGCGATCGACCGCCGACACCTGGAACACCACGAGGGGCCCACATCCTGGACACGGGATGTGGGCCCCTCGTGCGTATGCCCTGCAACGGCGGGGCGTTCACCCAAGCAGCTTGCACTCGAGGGGGTCGAGTGCTAATCATTGGCGTTAGCACTCTCCAGGTGAGAGTGCTACTGAAACGAGGACCGGGTCGGTGAGGCCCGCAGTGTTCGGCGGGAAGGAACCGCCGGGCACGCAGGCCGTCCGTCGCGGGCGCGGGCGCGGTCCTGGGAGCAATCCACCGCTGTCCGGGAGGACCACTTCAGATGGCCAAGATCATTGCGTTCAACGAGGAGGCCCGGCGCGGTCTCGAGCGTGGGATGAACCAGCTCGCCGACGCCGTCAAGGTCACCCTTGGCCCCAAGGGTCGCAACGTCGTCCTTGAGAAGAAGTGGGGCGCCCCCACGATCACCAACGATGGTGTCTCCATCGCCAAGGAGATCGAGCTCGAGGACCCGTACGAGAAGATCGGCGCCGAGCTGGTCAAGGAAGTCGCCAAGAAGACGGACGACGTCGCCGGCGACGGTACGACCACCGCCACCGTTCTGGCCCAGGCGCTCGTCCGTGAGGGCCTGCGCAACGTGGCCGCCGGTGCGAACCCGATGGCCCTCAAGCGCGGTATCGAGAAGGCCGTCGAGGCCGTCTCCGCCGCGCTGCTCGCCCAGGCCAAGGATGTCGAGACCAAGGAGCAGATCGCTTCGACGGCCTCCATCTCCGCCGCCGACACCCAGATCGGCGAGCTCATCGCCGAGGCCATGGACAAGGTCGGCAAGGAAGGCGTCATCACCGTCGAGGAGTCCCAGACCTTCGGTCTGGAGCTCGAGCTCACCGAGGGCATGCGCTTCGACAAGGGCTACATCTCGGCGTACTTCGCCACCGACATGGAGCGCATGGAGTCGTCCCTCGACGACCCGTACATCCTGATCGTCAACTCCAAGATCGGCTCGGTCAAGGACCTGCTGCCGCTCCTGGAGAAGGTCATGCAGTCCGGCAAGCCGCTGCTGATCATCGCCGAGGACGTCGAGGGCGAGGCGCTCTCCACCCTCGTCGTCAACAAGATCCGTGGCACCTTCAAGTCCGTCGCCGTCAAGGCCCCGGGCTTCGGTGACCGCCGCAAGGCCATGCTCGGTGACATCGCCATCCTCACGGGCGGCACGGTCATCTCCGAGGAGGTCGGCCTCAAGCTCGAGAACGCCGGTCTCGACCTGCTCGGCCGCGCCCGCAAGGTCGTCATCACCAAGGACGAGACCACCATCGTCGACGGTTCCGGTGAGAGCGACCAGGTCCAGGGTCGCGTGAACCAGATCCGCGCCGAGATCGAGAACTCCGACTCGGACTACGACCGCGAGAAGCTCCAGGAGCGCCTCGCGAAGCTGGCCGGCGGCGTGGCCGTCATCAAGGCCGGCGCCGCGACCGAGGTCGAGCTCAAGGAGCGCAAGCACCGCATCGAGGACGCCGTTCGCAACGCGAAGGCGGCCGTCGAGGAGGGCATCGTCGCCGGTGGCGGCGTGGCCCTGCTGCAGGCCTCCGCGGTCTTCGAGAAGCTGGAGCTCGAGGGTGACGAGGCGACCGGCGCCAACGCCGTGAAGCTCGCCCTGGAGGCCCCGCTCAAGCAGATCGCCGTCAACGGTGGTCTCGAGGGTGGCGTCGTCGTCGAGAAGGTGCGCAACCTGCCGATCGGTCACGGCCTGAACGCCGCGACCGGCGAGTACGTCGACATGATCGCCGAGGGCATCATCGACCCGGCGAAGGTCACGCGCTCCGCGCTGCAGAACGCCGCGTCGATCGCCGCGCTGTTCCTGACGACCGAGGCCGTCATCGCCGACAAGCCCGAGAAGGCCGGTGCCCCCGCGGGCGGCGGCATGCCGGGTGGTGACATGGACTTCTGATCGACCCCGGCTCCGGCCACTGGTTGATCGGCTGTTCTCGAACGAGGGCGGCACCCCGACGGGGGTGCCGCCCTCGGGCGTTTCCGGCGCGCGCCCGTCCCCCGACCGGTCGGGAAAACCGCTGGCCGGGCCGGTTGCGGACGTGCGACGGTGGGCCCATGGGGAGCTCGAGGGCCTATGCCGTGTACCGGGCCGACGACACCGCCGAGGCATGCCGGCGGGCCCGCCTGCTCTGCGCGCGGATGCAGCGGCTCGACGGGGAGGTGTGGCTGTGCGCGCGGCTGCACACCGTCGAGGAGGCCCGGGCGATGGGGGAGCTGCTGCCGGCGGGCCTGTTCGAGTCGTCGTACGACCCGGACTCGGACGCCTACGATCCGGACCTCTGGTACCCGGGCTCGGACCTGCCCGCCCATGACCGTGAGCTGGCGGCCGTACTGCCGCTGACCGTCGACGGGTACGCGGCTCCGGGCCCGGCCGTCGAGGAGTCGTTCCTGCGGGCGCTGGGCGACGGGGCGGGCACGATGCTCTGGCGCGGAGTCCGGGAGGAGAGACCCGAGATCGCGGACCAGTCGGAGGACTCGACGAACCAGCGCGTGGAACTGGACCTGAACGAGGAGCATCCCGACGGCCGGCACACGGTCCACGTGCACTTCCGGTACGAGGACCCCGCTGGCGCCGCCCATCTCGCCGCCGCGATCGGCGGGGCCGTCCTCGGCCCCGTGCAGGTGGGCCGGTGAAGGGGACGCCCCGGCCGTCCCGGTCGGCTTAGGCTGGGCGCATGGCTGAGCCGTTCATCAAGATCTGTGGGCTGCGGACCGCGCACGACGTCGACGTGGCCGTGGCCGCCGGGGCCGATGCCGTCGGGTTCGTCTTCGCGCCGGGGAGCCCGCGGACGGTCGATGCCGTCACCGCGCGTGAGCTGGCCGCGCGGGTGCCCGAAGGGGTGCTGACCGTCGGGGTGTTCCGGGGTCAGTCGGTGGCGGAGGTGCGCCGGTTCGCCGAGGAGAGCGGGGTGCGCGGGGTGCAGCTGCACGGCGAGGAGGGCCCCGAGGACTTCGCGGCGCTGCGCGCCGAGGGCCGGACCCTGCTGCGGGCCACCGCGGAGCACGTGAAGCGCTGCGGCGAGTACGGCGAGGACCTGCTGCTGCTGGACGCGCCCGACCCGGGCTCCGGCAAGCCGTGGAACTGGGGCGCCGCCGAGTTCACCGCACCGGAGGGCCGCTGGCTGCTCGCGGGCGGGCTCAACCCGGGCAACGTGCGCGAGGCGCTCACGACCACCGGGGCCTGGGGCGTGGACGTGTCCAGCGGGGTGGAGCGGGAACGCGGCGTGAAGTCGCCGGAGCTGATCCGTGCCTTCATCGAGGCCGCGGCTCGCTGCCGCTGACGGCCCGCTGACGTCCTGCTGACGGCCCGGCCGGGGTCAGCCGGCGGCGGGGGCGGGAGCCGGGCGGCCGGCCAGCAGGGTGACGAGTGCGAAGGCCAGGCGGCGGGTCCTCGTGAAGGCCATGGGAGCGGTCCTCTGCGGTTTCGGGGGAGCGGTCTGATCTCCATTGCGCCTCGTGCGCGTACCCGCGTCACGGCGCGGATATTCGGGGCTTGACGGACCGGCGCACCGGGTGGGGTCCTCACCCGCGCCGCCACCGGCCGTACCGTGCTCCGCATCCCGCCCGCGCGACCCGGCTGGCGGGTTTTGCCGCCGGACTATGAAGCCAGCTCGTCGCGGCCGAGGACGAGCGGGTGGACGCGGTCGTCGCGCTGAGCACCTGGGGCAATCTGGCGACCAGCCTCTACGACCACGACACCCGCCACCTCAAGGCCGTCGACGTGCTGCTGGGTCTGACCGGCGGTCCCGTGGAGCGCAAGTCCGACGCGGCGACGCAGCAGATCCTGGCGGACTTCGCGGCGAACGAGAACATGGACGAGGTCGTCGCGTGGGGCACCGAGCGCGCCCCGGAGTCCCGGATCGGCGGCACCAACCGCCGTGGCGTGCCGACCTTCTTCTCCAACACCTGGCACGAGGGCCTGTTCCCGGTCAACCAGGTCCTGGAGACCTTCAACCGGCTCACCGTCCCGAAGCGGCTGAACATGTGGATCGGCGACCACGCCGTGCCCGAGGGCCGGACTGACCGGACCGCTGGCCGGTCCGACCGGCCCCAACCTCCCGATGGCCGAGGCCTATGCCTGGCTCGACCACCACCTGCGGGGTGTGGAGAACGAGGTGCCCACCTGGACCGAGGTCAACAACCAGGTCATGTTCACGTATGAGACCGCGCCCGCCCCGGGCGGCGGGCCGAACACCGTCGTCGTCCCGGCGCGGCGGGAACCCCGGCAGACCTGGGAGGAGGTCACCACCTCCACCGAGCGCTGGTTCCTGGCCGACGCGGCCTTCGGGAGCCGGGACGGGTCCCTGACCACCGATCCCGCCGACGGCTGGTCGCGCGCCTTCACCGCCGGGGCCCTGACCGACGCCACGGCGATGGACGGGATCGTGCAGACCGGCAAGGCCGAGTGGAGCGGTAACCCGAAGGTCTACGAGATCGAGAAGTTCGACCGGCAGGCCCTCGCGGTATGGGCCACCGCACCGCTGAGCGCCGACGCCGGGCAGGACGCGGGGCGCCGGATTCGCGGCATCCCCACCGTCCACCTGAGCGTCCGCAGCTCCGCCGCGTCCACGACCCTGGCGGCCTACCTCTTCGACATCGCCGAGGACAACACCGCCAGGATCATCACGCACGAGCCGTACACGCTGTCCGAACTCGTCCCGGACCAGGACGTCACCATCACCTGGAAGCTCCAGGCCGCCGCCTACGACGTGCCCGCCGGACACCGGGTGGCACTGGTGATCAACAGCAAGGACCAGCTGTACTCCGACGCCACCGTCGACGGCAGCACGACCACCGTCACCTCACCGGCCGGGCAGCCGTCCCGCCTGGAACTGCCCCTCGGCTGACCCGCCCGCGAGGGCCCGGCCGGCGGCGGGCGGCGAGCGTCACGCGCCGAAGCCGCCGGCCCGGCCGTCCTCCTCGACGGCCTCGACGTCCGGCATCTCCCGCAGGGCCTCGACCTGTTCGGGGCTCAGCCGGGCGGAGAAGCCGTGCAGCACGGTGCGGTAGACGTGGACCGGGGTGGCGCCGACCCGCTCGGCCACCTCGGCCGGGTCGACCTCCTCCCGCACGGTGACGATGTACGGGGCGTGGTCGGCGGGAGCCGTGTGCGGTACGGGTTCCGGCACGTCGGCGGTGGCCCCGGACACGGGCAGGGCGGCGACGGCGGCCAGTACGGCGACGGCCGCGGTCAGGGTTCGGATCGGACGGATGCGCATGGCCCGAGGCGATCACGCGCGGCGGGGCAGGTCAACGACGCCCGCGGGTGTGGCGGGTGCGCGGCGGGCGGGAGCCGTGCGCTCCCTGATCCGGGGGCGGGGCATACGGGTGAACCCGCAGCGGTTTCCGCGGCCGGACCGCAGCGGGCCACACCCCGGGCGGCCCAAGGGATTAACCCTTTCTGCAGCGTGTCCGACACGGCAGGTTGACGCGGCAATCGGACGATCGGCCAGGTGGAGGCGATGGTTCAAGCCGCGCCGGGGCGCCTTCCGATGCATAGGAGGGCCGCACCCGCGGAGGACACCAGGTCGCGGGGGCGGCTCCTCCATGCCCCCCCACAGCCCGTCAGGGAGCTCCTTCCATGCGTCTGCTCGCACGTCTGGCCACGGCCGTACTGCTCACCGTCACCCCTGTCGCGGCCGGCACCGCCTCCGCCGCGGCCCCGGAGCCGACCCCGGCGCCGCTCCTCACGTCCAAGAACGCGATCCCCGGCAGCTACATCGTCACGCTCGACAAGTCTCTGGACCCGGCGAAGTTCGCCGCGTCCGTCGGGGTGAAGCCGACGTTCACCTACACCACGGCGATCAACGGCTTCGCGACCACGCTCAACGCGACCCAGCTGCGCAACGCCCGGCTGAGCAAGGGCGTGGTGTCAGTCGAGGAGGACTCGCAGGTCAGCGCCCCGCCCGTACCGGGTCCGGCGAGCGGGACGAAGTCGCCGGCGTTTTCCTGGGGCCTGGACCGGATCGACCAGCGGTTCCTGCCGCTCGACAACAACTTCAGCGCGCACGGCAGCGGTCAGGGCGTGACCGCGTACATCGTCGACAGCGGCATCGACTTCACCCACCCGGACTTCGGCGGCCGGGCGGTCCGCGGCTTCGACGCGATCGGTGACGGCCGCAACGGCGCGGACTGCAACGGCCACGGCACGCACGTCGCGGGCACGGTCGGCGGCGCCTCGTTCGGCGTGGCGCGCAAGTCGACCCTGGTCAGCGTCCGCGTCCTCGGCTGCGACGGCCGCGGTCCCTGGTCGGGCATCATCGCGGGCTTCGACTGGGTGGCCCGCAACGCCCACCAGCCGGCCGTTCTGAACGCCTCCCTGGGCGGCGACCGCTCGACCGCCGTCAACAACGCCGCGACCGCCGTGTCCGACCGAGGCGTGCTGCCGGTCATCGCGGCGGGCAACGACAACCGTGACGCCTGCCAGGTGTCGCCCGCGTCCGCCGTGCGCGTGGAGACGGTCGGCGCGACGAACCGCTTCGACGAGGAGACCGGCTTCTCGAACTGGGGCGAGTGCCTGGACATCTACGCCCCGGGCCAGGACATCGTCTCCGCGAGGCTGGGCGGCGGCAGCGTGGCCCTGAACGGCACGTCGATGGCCGCGCCGCACGTCACCGGGGTGGCGGCCCTCTACAAGGCCGAGCACCCCAACGCGCTGCCGGCCGAGGTGCACAACTTCCTCTCCGACAAGTCCACCAAGGACGTCATCGAGAACCTCAGCGACAACAGCCCGAACCAGCTGCTGTTCACCAACGGTCTCTGACCGACCCGACGAACCGGGCCCAGGCCTGCGCGTGGAACACCACGTGCGGGCCTTCGGGCTGCTTGGAGTCCCTCACGGGGACGAGGTCGGGGTGTCCGTCGGCGACTTCGAGGCAGTCCCCGCCAGTGCCGTCGCTGTAGGTCGACTTCCGCCAGGTGGCCATCTCCAGGCAGTCGCCGCCGTCGCCACCGCTGTAGCTGGACTTGTGCCATGCGGCCGTCGTGAGGTCGTACTCAGGCGTGCTGGTCATGTTCGTAATCCTCCGCGACCGATTCGATCAAGGCCAGAGACTTGCGTGGTGACAGCGCGTTGGCCGTGAGCAGATCGTAGGTCAGGGTGTGTTGGGCGACCGTGGCAGGATCGTCGAACAGCTGCCCCGTACCCATGCCTTGGATGTAGGCCAATGGTGGTGCCTCGTCGAAGGACATCAGCTTGAGCGACCCCAACATGCCAGCGTGGAGCCCTGCGCTGAATGGTAGGACTTGGACGATGATCCGGCGAGAGCGGATCAGGCTCGCGATGTGGCGCAGGGCCCCTGCCAGGATCGCTGTGTTGTCTCCGGCACGCCGCAGTACCGCTTCGTCGAGGACACACCACAACAGTGGGGTTGTTGGGTCGCTGAGCAGCGAGGCCCTGGCCAGGCGATTCGTGACCAGCTCGTCGATGGTCCCCTCCGTGGCGGTCGGCTGGTACGCGCGGAACACCTCGCGCGCGTAAGCCTCTGTCTGGAGCAGCCCGGGGATCAGTTGTGGCGCGTACTCGCGGATGGCCGTCGCCAAGGCCTCGGCTTCGGCAGCCGCCGCAAAGTGGTCCGGATACTTGGACTCGGCCGCCGCCTCGCAGTTGCGGGCGAAGAAGCCTCCCGTGGCGAGGATCTCGTCGATCTGCTCGGCGAACTCCAGGTGCATACGACGCGTGCCCGATTCGAGCTGGCCGATGAACGACCCGCTCACGAAGAGGCGTTCGCCGAGTTCCGCCTGGCTCATGCCCGCGCGTTCGCGCGCTACGCGCAGCTCCGCGCCCAGGAGGGCGCGGGGTGAGGAGGAGGGATCGAGGTTCTTTCGTGGCATGGCAACTCCCTGAGCAACATGTGCGGTTGTTGAGGGGCCCTCACTTGAAAGGCTAGTGAGCGCGTCGCCACTCTGTGTGAAGAAGTTGAATACTCAGAGTAGAAAGGTGACATGTCATGGTGCTCTCCCCACAGGAGCGCATGCAGGCGGCCGAAGAGGCCGTCCAGCAGCTGCGGGAATCCCTCGCCGGGGTCGGGGTGCTGTTCCCCTCGCTGGACGTGGAACGGGTCTCGGCCGCCGGTACGTACGGGCTGCCGCTGGTCGACCTGGGCCGCTGCAACCTGGACACCGCGCTGCGGCTGGCCGCCGTCCTGCACGAGCGGGCGGCCGGTTCGTGAGCGAGGCCGTGGAGGCGGCGGAGTTCGCCTTCGAGCTCGGCTGGAAGCTGCGCGGCCTGGAGACGGCGCTCGCGCCGCGCGGGGTGTGCGGGCCCGAGGCGGGCGATCCGAAGCCGCCTCCGCCGCCCGGCCGGCAGCGGTTCACGCTGGTGCACTGCCCGGTGGAGGGATATCCGGGGTTCGACGACCCGCGCTACGAGGGGCTCCGGGCGCGCCCGCCCCAGGGGTGCGCGGTGGAGGACTTCGGCGGCTGCCTCGGGCTGCGGTGCGAGCGGCCGGGTGGGCGGCTGCTCGACGCGGTGGCCGAGCTGTGCGCGGAGATCCGTACCCGGTACGGGCTGCTCATGACCGGGCTCGGCATCGACAAGCTGTGGGAGTGGTCGGCGGACGGTACCGACGGCTGGGGCGCCGAGATCGTGGGGCAGTTGCTGCTGATGGCGGCCGAGCGTGGTCCGAAGCTCGGCTACGGCGTGGACGATCTGACCGGCTTCCTGAAGGAGGCCGCCGGGGCGGGCAGCCCCGGGCGCTGAGACCGATGGGGCCGGTGAGGCCCGGGCGCCGCAGACCCGGGCGATGTCGCAGCCGTAGCGGAACGCTGCGTCGAAGCGGGGCGGCCCGGCCGGGTCGGCGTATGCGCGGATGCCCCGGCCGGGGGCGAACCCGCACAGGGTGGGAGCGGCGGTGGGAATCCTGCGCATGACGCCGAACATCTCCGCGACGGCGGGCGGGGGCGTTCGCGGCGACGGGGGTCAGGCGGGCCGGGCCGAGCCTGCCCATACGGCAGGCTTGCGTCCGGCCCAGGGCGCGGCCTGCTCCAGTTGTGCGGCGAGCCGGAACAGTACGTCCTCGCGTCCGTAGCCCGCGGCGAACTGGACCCCGATCGGCATGCCGGTGGCCGGGTCGGACGCGAGCGGTACCGACATGGCGGGCGTGCCGGCGACGTTGAAGGCGGCGGTGAACGGCGAGCGGTGGAACAGGTGCTCGAGCCGGCCCAGCCCGTCGGCGTTCTCCGCGCCGTGGCCGTAGGTGCCCAGGGCCGCCGGTATCTCGGGGAGGGTGGGCGTCAGCACCAGGTCCTGCTGGTCGAAGTGGGCCCCGATCGAGCGGGCGACGCGGTTGCGGACGTCGAGGGCGTGGACGAACTCCTCCCAGCTCACGCCGAGATCCACGGGGGTGACGGCGACCTGGTGGCCGAGTGATTCCAGCAGTCGGGCGGCGGCCAGAGCGGCGTCGCTCACGGCCGGTTCCACGGCGCGCCCGCTCCAGGGGGTGGTGACCAGGCCGACGCGGAGGCGGCCGGGTTCCATGGTGATCTCTTCGCTGTACGGGCGGCGGGGGCGCTCCGCGAAGTAGGGGTCGCCGGTCTCCGGTCCCTGGATCAGGTCGAGCAGGGCCGCGCTGTCGCGCACGGTCCGGCTGAGCCCGCCGTGCACCGCGAGGCCGTTGAAGACCTCGTCGGCGTCCGGGCCCAGGGAGATCCGGCCCCGGGTGGGCTTGAGCCCGAACAGTCCGGTGCTGGAGGCCGGCACCCGGATCGATCCGGCCGCATCGGTGGCGTGCGCGAGGGGGGTTATTCCGGCGGCGACGGCCGCGGCGGCACCGCCGCTGGAGCCGCCCGGTGTGCGGGTGGGGTCCCAGGGGTTGCGGGTGGCGCCGTACAGGACCGGCTCCGTGGTGGTGCTGTAGGCGAATTCGGGCGTGGCCGTGCGGCCCAGCGTGACCAGGCCGGCCCGGCGGAACCGCCGCATGAGGAAGGAGTCCTCCCCTGCCACGTTGCCGGCGGCGAGGCGACTGCCCAGCTCGACGCGCTTGCCCCGCATGGACACGGCCAGGTCCTTGATGAGGAACGGCACGCCCGCGAGCGGTGTGCTGCCCGGGGCCGGGGTGTCCTCGGCGGGCCAGCTCTCCACCACGGCGTTGATCTGCGGGTTCACGGCCGCCATCGCGGCCTGGGCCGCGCCGGTGAGCTCGGCCGCGGTCACCTCTCCCCGGGCCACGAGCCCGGCCGGCCCCGCCGCGTCGTACTGGGTGTATTCGCGCAACTCCACGGCACTCTCCTTACGTCCCCGATCGGTCCCGTGCGATACCGATCGGTATCGTTTGGGGGTGATCGGTAACGTAGCATGGGTCGGGAGGAGCCGGCCGGCGCGACCGAAGCGAGGCACAGCATGACGAGCAGCACCCCGAGGCCGGGCAGGGACTCGAGAGTCGCCCGCCTCCCGCCGCGCGAGCGCATCCTCGACGCGGCCGAGGAACTCTTCCTCCGGGAGGGCGTCAGGGCGGTCGGGGTCCAGGCCATCGCCGAACGGGCGAAGACCACGAAGATGGCGCTCTACCGTCACTTCGCCACCAAGGACGCGCTGATCGAGGAGTGGCTGAGGATCGTCGCGGCGGAGTACTCGACCGCCTTCGACCGGGTGGAGGCCGAGCACGCGGACGACGGCCGGGCCCAGGTGCTGGCGGTGGCAGATTTCGTCGCCGACGGGCTACCGGCCATCGTCCAACGCGGCTGCCCCTTCGTGAACTCCGTCGCGGGCCTGGGCGACACCGGCCATCCGGCCCGTCGGCTGATCGAGGACCACAAGGCCAATCAGCGGCGTCGCCTCACGGCCATGTGCGAGCGGGCGGGCGCGCACGTGCCCGATGACGTCTCCGCGGAGATCACCTTCCTGCTGGAAGGCGCCCAGGTCAGCGCGCAGAACGGCAGCGTCGACCGCGCGGGGGACAGGCTCGTGGCGGCGGTCGAGGCAGTTCTGGACAGAGGGACGGCGGTACGGGAGCCCTAGGAGCCTGTCGGCATGGCCGGGGCGAAGGGCGGGGTGTCCTGTCGGCAGGTGGCCCTGGCGGGCGGCAGGGCACCGGTGGTGAGGTAGCGCACGGCGTAGTCGTTCACGCAGGTGCTTGGATTGAGCAGGGCCGTGTGGCCGTAGCCCTGCAGGGTCAACAGCCGGGCATCGGCCAGTTGGCTCGTCATGGACTGGGCTGCCTGATACGAAGTGGCCGTGTCGTAGACGGGGTTGACGACGAGGATCGGGTGGGCGGTGGTCCGGTCGAACGGGCCTGTGTAGCGCTTGGCGGCCGTGGTCGGCCACTGCGCGCACCACTCGTAGTCCCAGACCCAGCGGCGGCCGAGGTCGCCCGCGCGTTCGGCGCTGAATGCGTCGAGCTGGGCGTAGCGGCTGAGCACACGGGGGTTGGGGCTGTCCGAGCAGACCACGGCGGCCTCCTGCTCGGTTCCGGGGTACTTCCCCGCCGGAGGCGGCGCGGCCGCCTCGGGCTCGCGCTCCTGCCAGAGTGCCTGCAGCATCTCCGCGGCGCTTGTCCAGCCCGGGTGGACGATGTACAGGTCCTGCCGCAGTTCCGTGACGGCCCTCGCGTAGGTCCACCGGCCCACCGAGCGACGCTGGAGTCGTCGCATCAGGTCCGTGTATTTGGCGTGGGTCGCCTTGGGGGTGCCCGCCGAGAAGGCACAGCGGGATGCGGGGGCCTCGCCGCACAGGTTGAGGAACTGGTCCAAGGTGTCGGCCGAACCCAGGTCCGATCCCATGCGCAACGACGTGGTCTGCCGCGGTTCGCCGTTCATCGCACCGTCCACGTAGCTACGGGGGTCGACGTTCCCGTCCAGGACGAGGCCGCCCACCTTGTCCGGGAAGGTGTTGGCGTAGACCGCGCCGAGGAACGTGCCGTACGAGACGCCCCAGTAGTGCAGTTGCTCGTCACCCACGGCCCGGCGCAACTGGTCCAGGTCGCGGGCGCTGTAGTACGTGGAGACGTACGGCAGCAGGTTCGCGGCACGCTTCTTGCAGCCTTCGGCCAGTTCCGCCCTGCCGGCGAACCAGACCTGCCGCTCTTTCTCACCCACCGGGAACCCCACGGGCTGCCGTGCCCAGAAGGCCGTCGCTTCCTCGGCGTCGCCGAAGCACCGCACCGCCGTGCTGCGGCCCACGCCGCGCGGGTCCCAGCTCACGATGTCGAAGCGCTTGCGCAGCTCAGCAGGGAAGAAGCGGTCGTACCAGGCCGGCAGAGCGTCGGTGCCGGCTCCTCCGGGTCCGCCGGGATTGAAGAACAGCGAACCGATTCTTGTCGACGGGCTGGTGGCTCTGCGCCGGATCACAGCAAGATCTACGACCTTCCCCGACGGATGGTCGTAGTCGAGCGGGACCGGCAACGTCGCGCACTCGGATCCCTGCTCAGCAGGCTCCTCGCACGGCTCCCACTTCAGCCCCGATCCTCCACTTTCCCCGCTTCCCCCGCCACGAACGGCTTGCGGCGCAGCCGCAGCGGTCATGAGGAACAGGCACGCGGCCAGCGCGGCGGCGCGTGGCGCCACGCGCCCGCGCCCGCCGGATATCGGACCTGACATTGGTTTCCTTCCGCCGTGAGCCGGCCACCGATGCCGCAAGGCCCGCGATCTTGATTCACCTCACCACGGAACCCGTACGGTCAGCACCCGCTGCGCACCCGAACAGGTTCCGCGGCTGCTGCTGGGGGCGGCGGACACCCACGACGGGATCGGCGGAACCTAGGCCGGGACGCGTTCCTTCGGGGGTGCTTCGGCGGCGGTCGTGGTGTTCGGGTCCGGTTCCGGGTCGGTGTTGAGGTCGGCCAGCATCCGGCGGGTGAAGCCGAAGAAGTAGGTGGCGACGAAGCCCGTCAGGTAGCCGACCAGCAGGCCGCCCGCGTAGATCGCCAGGGTGATGCCGACGCTGGACCTGCCGTCCAGCAGGGGGAAGAGGGCCCAGCCCGAGGGGCCGATGGCGGTGGAGCCGAAGGCGACGCCCAGTTGGTGGAAGAGGCCGACGAAGGCGCCGCCGGCCGCGCCGCCGATGCAGGCGGTGACGAAGGGGCGGCCCAGCGGCAGGGAGACGCCGTAGATCAGTGGTTCGCCGATGCCCAGGAAGCCGGCCGGGAGCGCGGACTTGATGGTGGCGCGCAGCGAGCCGTTGCGCGGGAGCCGGTAGTAGACGGCGATGGCCGCGCCGACCTGGCCCGCGCCCGCCATGGCGAGGATGGGCAGCAGGACGGTGTAGCCGTCCTGCTCGATGAGGGTGGTGTGGATGGGGATCAGGGCCTGGTGCAGGCCCAGCATCACGAGGGGGAGGAAGAGGCCGCCCAGGATCAGGCCCGCGAACGCGCCGCCGGTGGCGAGGAGCCAGTTCGCGAAGGTGCCGATGGCGGCGGAGGCCTCACCGGCGAGGTACATCAGGCCGAAGAGGGTGACCAGGCCCGAGATCAGCACGGTGAGGGTGGGGGTGACGAGGACGTCCAGGGCCTCGGGGACCCAGGTGCGGCACCACTTCTCCACGTACACGGCGAGGAGGGCGGCGGCGAGCGCGCCGAGGACGCCGCCCTGGCCGGGCCTGAGCTCCAGACCGAAGGCGTCGATCTTCGCGACGCCCGGGAACACGATGATCGCGGCGACCGCACCGCCCAGGATCGGCGTACCGCCGAACTCCTTGGCCGTGTTGTACCCGACGAAGACGGCGATCAGGGACATGAAGCCGGACGCGATGGCGGCGAGGGCGGGGACGACCGCGGGCACCCAGCCCAGATTCGTCAGCAGGCCGTTCAGCCCGGCGATGATGCCGCAGCCGATGAGCGCCGGGATCAGCGGGACGAAGATGTTCGCGATGCGGCGCAGGAACAGCTTGAAGGGGGTGGCGTTGCGGGCCTTCTGCGCCTCCTTCAGTGCCGCGCCCTGCGCGGCGAGGTCGTCCGCGGTGATGGTGCGGTCGGCGGCCGCAGCCGCAGCCGGAGCCGGAGCCGACGCGGGTGCCGCTGTCGGGGGCGGTGTCGCCGAGCGGCCCTCCTCGACCAGTGCCTCGAACTCCGGGGTCACGCGGGCGACGGCGCCCGGGCCCAGCACGATCTGGTAGGTGTCGTCCTCGACCACGCCGAGGACGGCGGGGAGGGCGCGCAGGGCCTCGTCCCGGACCAGCGAGCGGTCGCGCAGCGAGATGCGCAGGCGGGTCATGCAGTGCGCGATCGAGGTGATGTTGTCCGGGCCGCCGACCAGCGGAAGGATCGCGGCGGCGGTGGCGCGGTTCTTGTCAGTGGGCATGGGGGATCGCCTCGGTTCAGGGGTCGGGGGTTCGGGGGTCAGCCGGTGTGGGCGCGGTCGAGGGCGGCGCGCAGGTGGCCCCGCGAGGCGGCGAGCAGTTCGGCGGCCGTGGGCCCGTCGACTCCGCCGAGGACGACGAGGACGGCGTTCTTGACCTCGCCGCCGGTGACGGCGAGCGCGGCCTCGATCTCCTCGTCGGGCGCGCCGGTGGCCAGCGCGACGATGCGGCGGGCGCGGGCGCGCAGCTTCTCGTTCGAGGAGCGCATGTCGACCATGAGGTTCCCGTACGTCTTGCCGAGCCGGATCATCGTGATCGTCGAGACGAGGTTGAGGACGAGCTTCTGCGCGGTGCCGGCCTTCAGGCGGGTGGAGCCGGTGACGAGTTCGGGTCCGACGACGACCTCGATGCCGTGGTCGGCGGCCGCGGCGAGGGCGGAGCCGGCGTTGCAGGAGAGCCCGACGGTGAGCGCCCCGCGGGTACGGGCGAACTCGACGGCGCCGATCGCGTACGGGGTGCGGCCCGAGGCGGAGATGCCGACGACCGTGTCGTCCGGTCCGATCCCCAGCGCGGTGAGGTCCTCGGCGGCCAGCTCCTTCGAGTCCTCGGCGCCCTCGACGGCCTTGACCATCGCGGACGGGCCGCCCGCGATCAGTCCGACGACATCGGCCGGGTCGGTGTTGAAGGTGGGCGGGCACTCGCTCGCGTCCAGGACGCCCATCCGGCCGGCCGTGCCGGCGCCCGCGTAGACGAGACGGCCGCCGCGGGCCATCCGCTCGGCGATCGCGTCGACGGCGGCGGCGATCTGCGGGAGCTGTGCGGCGACGGCGGCCGGGACGGTGGCGTCCTCGGCGTTCATGGTGCGGGCGATGTCAAGGGTGGACAGCCGGTCGATCTCGGCGAGGTCCTGGCGGAAGGCCTCGGTGGTGAGGGTGTCCAGGTGGGCGCGGAGGTCTGCGTGGGCGGTCATGGGTGACTCCCTGGCGGGTGGCGGGGGTGCGTGTGGTCCGGTCAAAGATCGGGGCTCCGCCCCGGACCCCGCGCCTCAAACGCCGGCGGGGCTGGAGGTGGGGGCGGGGCTGGGTGTGTCAGCGGGGCCTGTGGCGGTGGGCGAGGGCTTCGTAGGAGGCGGCGAGGGCGGGTGCGGCGGTGTCGTAGGTCCGCTGCGCGATGCCGACGAAGAGGCAGTCGACGACGAGCAGCTGGCTGGTCCGGCTGGACATGGCGGCCGGGCGCAGCTGGGTCTCGCGGGCGGCGGAGGTGGCCAGGACGAGGTCGGCGTGGCGGGTGACGGGGCTGTTCGGGCGGCCGGTGAGGGCGAGCGTGGTGGCGCCGCGGCCGAAGGCGACGCGCAGCGGTTCGATCACATCGCCGGTGGTGCCGGAGTGGGTGATCGCGACGGCGACATCGCCGGGGCGCAGCTGCACGGCGCCCGTGACGGCCAGGTGCGGGTCGCTGTGTGCGTGGGCGACGAGGCCGATGCGCAGCAGCTTCTGGGCGAGGTCCTGGCCGACGAGGGCGGAGGCGCCGACGCCGTAGATGTCGATGCGGCGGGCGGTGGCGAGGGCGGTGACGGCGGCGGCGAGCTGGGTGAGATCGAGGGCGGCGGCGGTGTCGGTGAGGGTCTGCGCCTCCTCGTGGGCCAGCTTGGCGACGACGTCCGCGAGGGGGTCGTCGACGGCTATGTCGACGGTGATGGCGGGGGCGGCGCCGGACTCCTGCTGCGCGGCGAGGGCGGCGAGGGCGGCGAGCGCGAGGCGCAGGTCGCGGTAGCCGGGGTAGCCGAGGAGGCGGGCGGTGCGCACGACGGTGGCCTCGCTGGTGCCGGTGTGCTCCGCGAGGGCGGAGACGGTGAGCCGGGCGCAGGTGGCGGGGTCGGCGGCTACGGCGTCGGCGACGGCCTGTACGGAGCGGGGCAGGGACGGGCCGAGGCTGCGGATCCGGGCCCGGAGGGCGTGCGCCGGTGGGGCCGGGGCGGCGGGGGCGGCGGCGGGGGGCTCAGGCGTGCTGGAAGTATCCTTCTGATTCTGGCTCACGCCTGAAACTTATTTTCAGAGGCGGCGGCGGTCAATACGCCACAAGGCCCTCGGAAAGAGGGCCTTCATCACCGGCCCCTCACGGGTCCACAATGGGCGCATGGACCACGCGACCCCCCTGGAACAGGCGCTGCACGTCGCCCGTGCCCTCGTACTCGCCGATCTCGCTGCCGGCGAGGTCGCCGATGCCGATGTCGTCTCCCTCGTCGAGGACTCGGTCACGCACCGCCGGTGGTGGGTGGAGCAGTGGCCGGAGGGCGTCGACTACCTTGCCGGACTCGTCGCTCAGGACGTGAAGGACGCGCTGCTGGAGAAGTACGGACGCTGGCCGCTGTGCCCGGTCTGCAACCACGGTGAGCCGCATGCGCTGGACGTGGAGCCGGAGCTCGGACCCGACCCGCACTGGGTGTGCTCGGAGGCGGGCGTGAAGGTGGCCGCGATCGGCGGCCTGGGCCCGGTCTTCGGCCTCCGGTGAGCAGCCGGTGACCGTCTACATCGACCCGCCGACCTGGCCGGGCCACGGCCGCATGTGGTCGCACCTGGTCAGCGACGTCTCGTACGAGGAGCTGCACGCCTTCGCGGCGGGCATCGGCTGTCCGCTGCGGGCTTTCGAGCGGGACCACTACGACGTGCCCTCGTACCGGTACGCGGACGCGGTCGGCGCCGGGGCGGTGGAGATCGGCAGCAAGGAACTCGTCCGCCGGCTCACCGCGGCGGGACTGCGCCGCCCGAAGGGCCGGCCGGCCGCTTAGGTGTGTGGTCCGGGCGGGCCGGGGGCTGGGGGCTCAGGGGCTGGGGGCCGGGGTCGGGGCGGGGGTCGGGGGTGACGTGGAGGTTGATGTGGACGGCTCCGGCACGGTGTTGGGCTGGGCCGCGGCCGGGAGCCCCCAGACGTGCTCGGGGGTCACGATCTTGGTGACGGTGTTGGCGATGAGGGAGCTCAGGCTGCCGAACTTCCCGTCGATATCGGAGTTCACCACGATCACCATGGTGGCGCGGGCCTGCGGGAGCCGGACGGCGATGGTCTCGTAGCCGGGCAGCTCGCCGTTGTGGCCGATCCAGCCGTCGAGCTCGGCGATACCGAGCCCGTAGCCCACGTCGGCGTGCCCGGTGGGCAGCATGCGCAGCCGCTGGGCCTGGGTGCCCGGCTCCAGCAGCCGGCCGCCGTCGGGCAGCCGCCCGGTGACCAGGGTCGGAACCCAGGAGCGCAAGTCATCCATGGTGGAGATCATCGCGCCGGCCGCCCAGCCCCAGGAAGGATTCCAGGTGGAGGCATCGACGGTCGCGCCGTCCGGGGTGAAGTTGGTGTAGCCGTGCACGAACGGTTCGGTGATCTCCGCGCCGGTCGGCAGCGAGGTCGCGTCCAGGTCGGCCGGTTCGAAGACGTTCTGCTCCAGGTAGGTGTGCAGGGGCTGTCCGCCGACCTTCTCGACGAGGAGGCCGAGCAGGACGGTGTTGGTGTTGGAGTACTCCCATTTCGCGCCGGGCGCGAAATCGGCCGGGTGCCCGAAGGCGATGTCCAGCAGCTCCTGCGGGGTCCAGGCGCGGTGCGGATCGGCCTTGAAGGTGGCTTGCCAGCGCGGGTCCTCGGTGTAGTTGTAGAGGCCGCTGCGCATGTCGGCGAGCTGCCGGACGGTGATCCTGTCCCCGCCGGGCACGCCGTCGAGGTACGCCGAGATCGGCGCGTCGAGCCGTATCCTCCCGTCGTCGACGAGCTGGAGCACGGCCGTGATGGCGAAGGTCTTGGTGACGCTGCCGATGCGGGTGTGCATGTCGGTCTTGATGGGGACGCCCGTGGCCTTGTCGGCGGTGCCGAAGGCGCGCACGTAGGAGTCCTCGCCGTCGACCCACAGGCCGACGCCCACCCCGGGGATGGCGGCCTTGCGCATCGCCTCGGTGATCGCGTCGTCGAGCTGCTCGGCGATCACGGGGTCGATGCCGACGCGGCCCGGTGGGGCGGCGGCGGGGGCCTGGCCCGCACACAGCGCGGTCAGCAGCAGCGAAGCGGCTGCCAGGACGGTGGGCGTGCGGTACCGGCCCATGGAGGATCACCCTCTGACGCACGTCCCCGAGCGGTCCCCGTATCCCCGAGCTGACGTTCCCATCGTAGGAAGCCGGGTCCGGGGCGGCGACCGGGGCGACGACCGGGGCCGGGAAGGGGACCGGGGTCCGGGCCCTGTCGGGCCGGGCAGGCGGCGCACGCGCGGGCCGGCTCCTCGCGGGGAGGAACTGACGAGGGCCTGCACGCACCGCGGCTCTCCGCAGCCTCAACTGCCGTTCGACGGTGGCGGCGACGGCCACTCCCCAGCCGGCGTCCGGGTCCACCTCCCGGCCCGGCCGGGCTCGTCCGCCTCGGGCGCGGCCTGGTCCTCGTCGAGGCGCTCGCCGACCGTTGGGGCGTCGGGCTCGGTCCCGTCCCCCGGAAGACCGTATGGGCCGAAGCCGCCCCGCCGTGCCCCTGACCTGCGGACATCGCTCGCGCACCGGAGCCCGCGCGGTGGGACTCCGGTGGCAGGGACGATCCCAGGAATCAAGACACGAGAGGAAAAGCACCCCACCAAACCCCACCCCTCCCGCCCATGGGGCACGCTCACTCGCTTGAGTGAAAAATGCCAACTTGGCTGGCTTCGGGGAGGGTTGCCTGATCTACGCTCAGCGCGACAGACCACATCACCGCCGACATGCGTCGGCCCCCGCCGGGACTGCAATCCCAAGGCGAGGGCCTGACCACCGAGGAAGCAGCCCTTCCCGATGGATACTCAGAACATTAGCGCGCGCCCGCACGCCCAGTCCCGGAACGACGGGGAAAGCCACCCCTCCCGGCGAGCCGGTGCGAACACACGCTCCGGCGGTGTCATCCACGACAACGCCCGCCACACCACCCGCTTCACGGTGATCGGCAACCACCTCGCCCAGCACGCCGAGCTGTCGCTGCTGGCCATCGGCCTGGCCGTGCACATCCAGTCCCTTCCCGGCGGCGCGCTCATCGACATCAGGACCCTCGCAGCCCGTTTCCCCGAGGGGAAGGCCCGGATCGCCGCCGCCCTGCGCGAACTGGAGGCCCACGGCTATCTGCGCCGCACCTGCGAACGCACCAGCGGCGGCCGCGTCGTCACCCGCACGGTCTCCTGCAACCAGCCGGGCCGGTCCGGCGCCACGGACGAGCCGAAACCGACACCCCGACGCCCCGCCCGCCGGGAGGGCGAGCCGCCGCGCCGCGCCCTCCCCGCCGTACCGCAGCCCGCGTACCGTGCCCCTGACCTCCTCCGGTCCGCCATCGAGGTCCTCGCCGGCCTCCGGCGTGGGGATCCCCGACTCCTGCTCTCCGTCACGGATGTCGATCACCTCGCCCCCGGAGTCGCGGCCTGGCTGGAGCGCGATCTGCCTCCGAGCGCCGTACACCACGCCCTGACCGCCGACCTGCCGGCGGAGCCCTTGCACCGCCCGGCCGCCCTCCTTGCCCACCGCCTCGCCGCCCAGCTCCCGCCGGTGCCGCCGTTCCGCGCCCCGGCAGCACCTGAGGCCGTCAGGCACCCGCTCCAGAACTGCGACCTCTGCGACCGCGCCTTCCGCGGCCCGGAACGGGGTGGCTGCCGCGTCTGCCGCGGTCTCCGGCAACCGGCCACCACGGCTCACCCCTCCGGGTGAATATCGCCAACAGGCCCCATTCAGGACCGCGTTGTCCCCTTACGCTCGCCGCAAAGAAGTCTTACGCATATGCCAGAGGCAATTTCTATTCTCACAGGAACCCCCATGGTCGGCTCGTCCCACGAGGCGATGCACCGCATCTTCCAGGAACATCCGGAGCTCTTCTCCCGGGTGTCGGAGGTGCTCGGCGTCGACTTCGCCCCACCCACGTCGTTCACCGTCCTGCCCAACGACCTCACCGAGACCCAGCCACTCGAACGCCGTGTCGACACGCTGCTGCGGTTCGACACGGAGGACGAAGGGTCTTTCCTCCTCGCCGTCGAGGCCCAGGGCAAGAAGGACCCGGACAAGCCCGCAAGCTGGGCGTACTACGCCTCTTACCTCCTCACGAAGTACCGGCTGCAGCCGGTCCTGCTGGTCGTCTGCCAGGACCGCTCGACCGCCGAATGGGCTGCTCGCCCGGTGCGCTTCGGCCCTCCCCAGTGGCCCCTGCTCACCTTGTGCCCGCTGGTTGCGGGGCCGCACAACATGCCGCTGATCACCAACCCCGCCGAAGTCCGAAAGGACCTCGCGCTCGCCGCCCTTGCCGCGATCACCCACGCCGCGAGTCCGGACATCGGGGCCATACTCAAAGCAATGACCAATGTGCTGCCGGACACACCGGCAGAGCTCGCAAACCCGATCATCGAACTCATCGCACAAGGCCTGGGCAAGCACCCGTCCGCAGAACTCTGGAGGAAACTGGTGGCCGTGGACCTCTCTTTCTACAAGTCGCCCCTTTCCGAAGAACTCCGTGACGAGGGCCGGGCCGAGGGCCGGGCCGAGGGCCGGGCCCAGGGTGAGGCACGACGCGCTGCGGAGGACGTTCTTGCTGTCCTCGCCGAACGGGGCGTCGATGTCCCCGAGGAGGCCCGTGAGCGCATCACCGGCTGCGGTGACCCCGAGACCCTGAGCCGCTGGCTCCGGCGTGCCGTCACCTCCCCCTCCGCCGAGGGGATCTTCACGGACGAGTGATCCCGGCACGCCGACCGGGGGCGGTGCGCGCTCGTACGCGGGCGCGCAGGGTCCGGCTCAGGCGCTGACGCGGGCCGTGGTCGGGGCCGGCGCCGAGGAGGCCACGACGCGGGTCGCCTTCGGGCGCGTACGGCGGTCCAGGCGCAGGGCGAGCACGGTGAGGGCGATCGCGGTGACCGTCATGGCGCCGCCCGCCCAGGCGGTGGCGGCGAAGCCCATGCCCGCGTCGATGACGGTGCCGCCGAGCCAGGGGCCACCGGTGTTGCCGAGGTTGAAGGCGGCCGTGGTGGTGGCGCCGGCCAGGGTCGGGGCGGCGCCGGCCACGTTGAACATGCGGGCGTTGAGCGCCGGGGCGGTGAAGAAGGCCGAGAAGCCGAGCAGGAAGGCGAGGGCGACCGCCGCGGCGGCGGTGGAGGCCAGCAGCGCGAGCGCGGCGAGGAAGACGGTCGAGGCGGTGATGCCCCAGATCATCACGCCGAACAGGTGCGCGTCGGCGACCCGGCCGCCGACCGTGGTCCCGGCCAGCGCGCCGATGCCGAAGAGGCCGAGGATCCACGGGACCCACTGCGCGTCCAGCCCGGCCACGTCCGTGAGCAGCGGCGAGAAGTAGCTGAAGGCGCAGAAGACGCCGCCCGCGGCCAGCGCGGTGATGCCGATGGAGAGCCACACCTGGCGGTCGCGGTAGATGCGCAGCTCGCGCCCGAGCGAGGGCTTCTCGGCGGGCAGCGGGATCTTCGGGATCAGGGCCAGGATGCCGACGAGGGCGACGGCGGAGGCCGCGCCGACCGACCAGAAGGCGGAGCGCCAGCCCAGGTGCTCGCCGAGGAAGGCGCCGACGGGGACGCCGAGGACGTTCGCGATGGACAGGCCGCCGATCATGACGGCCATCGCGCGGGCCCGCTGGTCCTTGTCGACCATGGCGATGGCGACGGCCGCGCCCACGGCCCAGAAGCCGGCGCAGGCGAGGGCGGAGACCACGCGGGACGCGAAGAGGAGCTCGTACGAGGGGGCCAGCGCGCCCGCGACCTGCCCGAGGCCGAAGAGGCTGATGAGGGAGATGAGGGTGGTGCGGCGGGGGAGCCGCAGGGTGGCCACGGCCAGCAGCGGCGCCCCGACGACCATGCCGATCGCGAAGGCGGATATGAGCAGACCCGCCTGCGGAATGGTGACGCCCATGTCCTCGGCGATGGGTGGCAGCAGCCCGGAGAGCATGAATTCACTGGTGCCGAGTGCGAAGACGGAGAGTCCGAGTACGTAGACGGCTACGGGCATGCGGGGGCGTGCGGCTGCTGCGGGCATGACTGTCACCAACCAGTGCGAACGCGATCGAATTCCCCGGGGTGTGTCATTCGTATGTCAGGGGTGCGCCGTGAGCGCGGCGAGCTCGGCGGCGAGGTTGGCGCGCGCAGGGGCCTCCCAGTGCGCGGCTCCGTAGGGCGTGCGGAAGAGCCGCGGCAGGTCGAGGAGCTGGCGCAGGACGGCGGCGCGGCCGGTGCGGAAGGCGTCGTCGGGGACGAAGTCGTACTCGGCGCGCACGGCGGCCGCGTACGCGGCGTAGGCGCCGGGCGCCCCGGCCAGAACGGCCAGGTCGGCGTCGCAGAGGGCCTCGCCGTCGGTGTCGCCGGGGGCGGGGTCGTGGGTGACGGTGAGCCGGACCAGGCGGGCCACCTCGGCGGTGCGCGCGGGGTCGATGCCGAGCTCGGGGAGGGCGCGCTCGGCGAGGGCGGCGCTGCGCTCCTCGTTCTCGGAGCGGTCGGGGCGGTAGACGGCGTCGTGGAACCAGGCGGCGAGCCGTACGGCGGCCGGGTCGGCGGCGTGCGGGGCGAGTACGTCGATCCGCGCGAGTACGTCGGCCAGGTGCGCGGTGGTGTGGTAGCGGCGCTGCGGTTCCGCCCAGGCGGTGAGGAGGCGGTCCGCGTAGGGGGCGGGATCGAGGTCGGCGGGGGCGCCGGCGGCGGTGACGGCCGCCTGCCAGCGGGCCCGGAGATCGGCGGTGTCGCTGCCCAGGCTGTCTGTGTCCATGGGCACATTGTGGGGTGGCGTGATTGTGCTGGTGAAGGGCGGGTGGAGCCCCGTATTCTGAATATTGGACTAGACCTATTTCCCCCACAGTTTTCCCGAGCTGGCTTCCGAAGGATGGGATCGAATGAGCAACCGTGCGCTCCTGGAGGTGATCGCCCTCGACGTGGAGGACGCGGTCGCGGCCCAGGCCGGTGGGGCGGACCGACTCGAACTGGTCACCGACATGGCCGCCGACGGGCTCACCCCGCCGCGCGAGACCTTCGCGGCGATCAGGGCGGCCGTCGACATCCCGCTGCGCGTGATGCTCCGCAGGGCCGACGGTTTCGCTGCCGGTGACGTGTCCGAGCTGGTCCGGGTGGCGCGGGAGCTGCGGGCGGAGGGCGCGCAGGAGTTCGTCCTCGGCTTCCTGGACGCGGACGGCGCCCCCGACCTGGCCGCCGTCGAGGCGGTCGTCGCGGAGCTGGACGGCTGCCGCTGGACCTTCCACCGGGCGATCGACCGTGCGGCGGACCGGGACCAGCTGCGGAAGGCGCTGGCCGATCTGCCCGGGCTGGACACGTTCCTGACGGCGGGCTCGCCGGAGGGTGTGGAGGCGGGGCTGCCAGTGCTGCTCGCGGAGGCGGCGCGGCGGGGTGAGCCGGGGTACGGGGCGCGGATCCTGGTCGGCGGCGGCCTGACGCTCGGGCACCTGCCGGTGCTGGTCGCCGGTGGCATCGACGGGTTCCACATCGGCGGCGCGGCCCGTCCCTCCGGGTGGGGCCGCCCCGTCTCGGCGGACGCCGTCGCCGACTGGCGCGCCGCCCTCGCCTGACGGCCGCGCCGCCAGGACCGGGGGCTCCGCCCCCGAACCCCGCGCCTCGAACGCCGGCGAGGCTGGAATACCGCGGCTCCGCCCCCGAACCTCGCGCCTCGAACGCCGGCGAGGCTGAAGTGTTGGGGCGGAGCCCCAGGAGGGGGCCCTCAGGTCAGGTCAGGTCAGGGCGTCGGGCAGGGCGGTCGCGTGGAGGACGGAGAGGCCCGAGACCGCTCGGGTGAGGCAGACGTACAGGCGGCGCAGGCCCGTCCGTTCGTCCGGCTCGCCGTCCACGATCGCCGCGGGCTCGTCCAGGACCACGTAGTCGTACTCCAGACCCTTCGCCAGCGACGCCGGCACCAGCGTCAGCCGGGACTGCGAGGTCGTCTCCTCACCGGGAGACAGGTACGGCAGCCCGGCCGCCAGCACGGCGTCCGCCAGCGCCGGGATCCGCGCGTCCGCCGCGATCAGCCCGATCGATCCCTCGTGCACCAGGGCGTCACGGCACGCGGCGACCACCGCCGCCGTCAGGTCGGACGTCTCCTCGATCCGCAGCGACCCCGGGGTCTCACGGACCGAGGAGACCGGGGCCAGGCCCGGGGAGATGGCCGGCAGCAGCCGGGAGGCGTAGGCGATCACCTCGCGCGGTACGCGGAAGCCCGCCGTCAGCTCCTCCAGCACCGCCTGCGGCTTGCCCAGGTGCGCGAGGGCCTCGTCCCAGCTGCGCGTGGCCCACGGGGTGGTGCCCTGCGCGAGGTCGCCGAGGACCGTCGCCGAGCCCGTGGTGCAGCGCCGTCCCACCGCCCGGTACTGCATCGGCGACAGGTCCTGCGCCTCGTCGATGACCACGTGGCCCAGCGAGTGCGTCCGCTCCACCAGGTCGGTCGCCTCGTCGATCAGGACCAGGTCGGCCGCCGACCACTTCGCCGACTTCACGCTCCGGAACGGCTTCGGCCACAGGAGCAGCTTCTGCTCGTCCTCGGTGAGTACGTCCGCCGCGTGCAGTGCGAGGAACTCGGGGTCGGACAGCAGACGCAGGACGAGCTTCGCCGGTTCGACGGGCGGCCAGATCTCCTTCACGGCCGCCTTCACGGCCGGGTTGCGGGCCACCGCGTCCTGCACCCGGTCGTCCGGCGCCTCGCCCGCCTGCTCCATCCGTACGAGCACCGTGTGGGCGATGCGCTGCGGCAGGGCCTCGCGGGCGGAGCCGTAGCGGATGTCGCGCTTCTGCAGCTCCTCGACCATCTCCTCCAGCTCGTACGCGGGCACCCGCCAGCGGCGCGAGCCGCGGACCACCATCAGCGGCTCCGTGGGGCGGGTGACGTGCGAGCGGACCGCGCGGCTCAGCACCTGCGCCATCCGGGCGTCGCCCTTGACCACGGCGGTTTCGGCGGCGTCCGTGCCGCGTACCTCCAGGCCGGGGCGTGCCACCAGGTCGTCGACGGTGGCCTGCTTGACCTCCAGCTCGCCCAGGGCCGGCAGGACCTGCTCGATGTAGTGCAGGAAGGAACGGTTCGGCCCGATGACGAGCGTGCCCGTGCGGGCGAGGCGGTCGCGGTGCGCGTAGAGGAGGTAGGCGACCCGGTGCAGGCCGACGGCGGTCTTTCCGGTGCCGGGGCCGCCCTGCACGCAGACGGAGCCGGACAGGCCGGAGCGGACGATCTCGTCCTGCTCGGGCTGGATCGTCGCGACGATGTCGCGCATCGGGCCGACGCGCGGGCGCTCGATCTCCTGCTGGAGCAGCTTGCTGACGGCGGCCGCCTCGGCCGGGTCCGACAGGTGCTCGTCCTCGTACGCGGTCATCTCGCCGCCGGTGTAGCCGAAGCGGCGGCGCAGGGAGATGTCCTGCGGGTCCTTCTTGGAGGCGCGGTAGAAGGGCTGGGAGACGGGCGCGCGCCAGTCGATGACCATGGGGTCGCCGCCGGCGTCGTGGACGTGGCGGCGGCCGATGTAGAACTGCTCGCCCTCCGCGCCCTCGGCGAGCTCGGCGCCGGGTGCGTGCTGGTAGTTGAGGCGGCCGAAGAAGAGCGGGGTGTGGGCGAGGTCGGCGAGGGCCTTGATGCGGTCGTCGATCTGGGCCTGGAGGACGATCGCGTTGACCCAGTTCGCCGTGACGTCGCGGATGTCGAGGGCTTCGACGTCCTCGCGCATGGCGCGCAGGGCGGAGCGCGAGGCGGTGAGGTGGGCGCGTTCGCGGCCCAGCGGGTCGTCGTGCGTGGTCTCAGGGGCGTGCGCGGGCACGGAACTGCCTCCAGCTGCGGGGGTCGGAACAGATGGCCCGCCGGTTTCCGGCCGGAGGGCGGCTCTCCCCGTTGAGACGGCGGGAGGCGGAAGAGCGGAGATTCTAGCCACCGGGGCGGTGCGGCGCGAACGGATTGAGGGGCGCCCGCCGACGGATCCGGATGGGTGTCATACCTGGGAGTGTCAGACCTCGGTCGCCACCCCTAGGGGTGTGCATACGACGGGAGGAGGACTCGGGAGGCCGGGAAGTTCCCTCCCGGGAGCGATGTGCGGGACGGTGCGGAAACGCACCATGGATGCATGAGCCCCGCAACCTTCACCCCGATCCAGGGCAGCCGTCCTAGCGGCGCCGACTACGACTCCCGTGCGCACAACGGCCTGGGCGGCATGCTGCGCGCCGTCAAAATCTTCGCGGCGACCGCCGTCAGCGTCGTCGTCCTCGGCGACTACGCCGAGGACGCCGGCGTCATACGTCACTGACCTGCGGGCGGATCCGGGGACCGCACAGCGCGCCCACTGATCCACTAGGGTCACGCGGGTGACCCGGAGCCCCGTTCCCAGCCGCTCGTCGTCGTCTCTCGCCGATGTGCTGCTGACCGGCTCGCTGCTGGTGCTGGGCGTGCTCTGCATCGCCCTGCGCATTCCGGTGGCCGACGCTCTTGTCCAGGGTTTCTCCGCCGCCGAGTGGAGCCCGCCCGCCACGTATCCGCCGTTCGCCGCGATCCTGTTCACGCCGGCCGCGTGGCTGCCGGCCGGCGCGCTGAAGGCCTTCCTCGTCCTCGGCAACGCCGGCCTGCTCGCCCTGCTGATCACGCTGTCCTGCCGCCTCGCGGGACTGCGGTCCCGGCCCGGACCCGTGCTGGCCGCGACCATCGTGGGGCTGTGGCTGCAGCCGCTGTTCCAGGCGCCGCTGCCCGGTCAGATCAACCTGGCCTTCGCCTGCCTGGTCCTGTGGGACCTCGGCCGGCCCCGCTCGGCGCTCGGCAAGGGCTTCGCGCTGGGCATCGCCGCCGGGATCACCCTCGCCCCGGCGGCCATCGCCGCGTACCTCCTGCTGACCCGTCGTGTCCGGGCCGGGCTCACGGCCCTGGCGGCCTCGGTCGGCACCGCCCTGCTGGGGCTGCTCGTCCTTCCGGAGGCCTCCGCCGCCTTCTGGACCGGGCAGCTGCCCGCTGCGGCCCGGGCACTCGTCCTGGACTGGCCGCCCCTGTGGGTGTGGTGCGCGCCCTTACTGGCCGTCCTCGCGGCCCGGACCTGCCGGGGTCAGTCGCTGGCCAGCAACTCGTCGGCGTCCATGATCCGGTAGGCGTACCCCTGCTCGGCGAGGAACCGCTGGCGGTGCGCCGCGAAGTCCTGGTCGATCGTGTCGCGCGCGACGACCGAGTAGAAGCGCGCCTCGTGGCCGTCCGCCTTCGGCCGCAGCACGCGGCCCAGGCGCTGGGCCTCCTCCTGGCGGGATCCGAAGGTGCCCGACACCTGGATGGCGACGGTGGCCTCCGGCAGGTCGATGGAGAAGTTCGCGACCTTCGACACGACCAGCACGCTGATCTCGCCCTCGCGGAAGGCGTTGAAGAGCTTCTCGCGCTGCGCGTTGGAGGTCTCGCCCTTGATGACGGGCGCGTTCAGGTGCTCGCCCAGCTCGTCGAGCTGGTCGATGTACTGCCCGATGACCAGGGTCTGTTCACCGCGGTGCTTGGCCACGAGAGCCTCGGTGACCTTCCGCTTCGTCGCCGTCGTCGCGCAGAAGCGGTACTTCTCCTCCGTCTCGGCGGTCGCGTAGGCGAGCCGCTCCGCCTCCGTCAGATTGACCCGGACCTCCACGCAGTCGGCGGGCGCGATGTAGCCCTGCGCCTCGATCTCCTTCCACGGGGCGTCGAACCGCTTCGGCCCGATGAGCGAGAAGACGTCCGACTCCCGCCCGTCCTCGCGCACCAGCGTCGCGGTCAGGCCGAGGCGCCGGCGGGCCTGGAGGTCGGCGGTGAACTTGAAGACCGGCGCGGGCAGCAGGTGCACCTCGTCGTAGACGATCAGGCCCCAGTCCCGGGAGTCGAAGAGCTCCAGGTGCGGGTAGACGCCCTTCCGCTTCGTCGTCAGGACCTGGTACGTGGCGATGGTGACGGGCCGGATCTCCTTGCGGGTGCCGGAGTACTCGCCGATCTCGTCCTCCGTCAGCGAGGTCCGCTTGACCAGCTCGTGCTTCCACTGGCGGGCCGAGACGGTGTTCGTCACCAGGATCAGCGTCGTCGCCTTGGCCATCGCCATGGCCCCGGCGCCGACCAGCGTCTTGCCGGCGCCGCAGGGCAGCACGACCACACCGGAGCCGCCGTGCCAGAAGCCCTCGACGGCCTGCTGCTGGTAGGGGCGCAGCGCCCAGCCGTCCTCGGCCAGGTCGATCGGGTGCGCCTCGCCGTCCACGTAACCGGCGAGGTCCTCGGCGGGCCAGCCCAGCTTGAGCAGGGTCTGCTTGATCTGGCCGCGCTCGGAGGGGTGCACGGCGACGGTGTCGGCGTCGAGGCGCGCGCCGACGAGCGGGGCGACCTTCTTGGAGCGCAGGATCTCCTCCAGCACCGGCCGGTCGGTGCTGGTCAGCACCAGTCCGTGCACGGGGTGCTTGGAGAGGGTCAGCCGGCCGTAGCGCGCCATGGTCTCGGCGACGTCGACGAGGAGCGCGTGCGGGACGGGGTAGCGGGAGAACTCGACGAGCGCGTCGACGACCTGCTCGGCGTCATGGCCGGCGGCCCGGGCGTTCCACAGGCCGAGCGGGGTGATCCGGTAGGTGTGGATGTGCTCGGGGGCCCGCTCCAGCTCGGCGAAGGGGGCGATGGCGCGCCGGGCGGCCCCGGAGAGCTCGTGGTCGACTTCGAGAAGGAGGGTTTTGTCGCTCTGGACGATGAGTGGACCATTCACGCGCGGCGCCCCGTTTCATTCAGGTCAAACCTCCAGTGTGCCGTACGGCGCGGAGGCTGGGAACACGGCGCTTCGGCGGGGCACCCGGGCGGGGGCCCCCCGGGGCCCCCCCCCGGGGCCCCCCCGGGCCCCGCCCCCCCCCCCCCGGGCCCCCGCGGGCCCCCCCCCGGCCAAGCGCGGCCCGGGGTGGGGGCGGGCCCCCC
>NZ_JBIWCL010000006.1:26805-191047 GCF_044761485.1 Streptomyces sp. NPDC097617 | reverse complement strand
TCCTCCCCCCGGGCGGGCCCCTTTTTTTCTTAGGGCCCAACGCGCGGGGGGGGGGGGGGCGGGGGGGGGGGGGGGCGGGGGGGCGGGGGGGGGGGGGGGGGGGGCCCCCGGGGCCCCCCCGCCCGGGTGCCCCGGAGGTCAGCGGCCCATGCCGTCCAGGAGCAGGGCGAGACCGCCGTGGAACTCGCGGTCCTGGGTGAGGGAGCGGGCGCCGAGGGCGGCCTCGGTCATGTACGGGAACTCGTCCGCGGGGAGTTCGGCGATCGCGGCGGTGCCCGCGCCGGAGAGGGCGCCGAGGTGTTCCTGCTGGATCGCGCCGATCACGTAGGCGAGCAGGGCCCGCAGCGCGATGACCCGCTCCTCGGGCCCGAGTCCGGCCTCGGTGAGCACCCCGAGGACGGTCTCTCCCCAGCGCATCACGCCGGGAGAGCGGTGCCGGTGGGTCATGGTGAGCGGCAGCACGGCGGGGTGCGCGCCGACGGTGTCCCGCATCCGGTCGACGAGCAGCGTGACGCGGTCGCGCCAGGGTCCGGCCGTCGGGGGCGGCGGGGTGCTGTCGACGGAGCCGAGGACGAGTTCGACGACGAGGGCTTCGAGTTCCCCGCGGTCGGCGACGTACCGGTACAGGGCCATGGTGCTGATGCCGAGTTCGACGGCGACGGCGCGCATGGTCAGTCCGGGGAGTCCCTCGCGGTCGATCACGGCGAGGGCGGCGGCGGCCAGTTGGTCCGGGGTGAGTGAGCGGGGGCGCGGCATGGTGATTGACAGCGTACGACATACGCTTACGCTGTAGGTGTACGACATACGCCTACGGAGGAGATCCCCGTGCAGCTCGACACCGGTTCCGTCGTCCGTACCCGCACCCTCACCGCTGTCGCGGACGGTGCGCCCGTCCCCGTCCCCGATCCCGAACACCTCGTGCACCTCCAGTTCCGCCGGTTCGCCGGCTGCCCCATCTGCCATCTGCACCTGCGATCGGTGGTGCGGCGGCACACCGAGATAGCGGCCGCCGGGATCCGGGAGGTCGTGGTCTTCCACTCCGGCGCCGACGAACTGCGCGAGCACGTCGCCGACCTGCCCTTCGCGGTGATCGCGGACCCCCGCAAGCGGCTGTACTCGGAGTTCGGCGTCGAGTCGTCCTCCCGCGCCCTGCTGTCCGCGCGCGCCTGGCGGGCGATCGCCGTCGGCACCCTCGACATCCTGCGGGGCCGGGCGAAGCCCCCGACCCTCGTCCAGGACGGCGGCCGGCTGGGACTGCCGGCGGACTTCCTGATCGCGCCGGACGGGCGCGTACTGGCCGCCGGGTACGGGACGCACGCGGACGATCAGTGGCCGGTGGACAAGCTGCTGACCCTGGCGGAGCGGGCGCGTACGGTCCGGACATGAGCCATGATCAGCAGCTTTTCGTAGCCGGGCGGATCGACTGCGCCACCGGATGAGGCCGGTGGCGGCGACGGTCGGGCAGGCGTTCTGCGACCGAACGGGTCGACGGCAGGGCCGATGGGACGGGCCGGTGATGTTGCCGCCGGGGTGTCGAGGGTGGGCGTCGTACGGTGGCCGTCGCTGTCAGGCGATCTCTGAACGGACCCTCATGACGCACACAAGCTGGGACCGCACGCTCTTCAGCACCTCCTCGGCTCCCGCCACCACGGTCACCCACGACACCGGCCTGCTCCTGCTGCGGCTCGTCGTCGGCCTGAGCACGGCCGGCCACGGCGCGATGAAGCTCTTCGGCTGGTTCGGCGGCCCGGGCCTCACAGCGACCGGCAAGGGCTTCACGATGGCCGGCTACCCCGCCGGGGACGCCATGGCCGTCATCGCCGGGCTCTCCGAGACCCTGGGCGGTCTCGCCCTGGCCATCGGTCTGCTCACCCCGCTCGCCGGAGCGGCCCTGATCGGCGTCTTCATCAACATCCTCGACCTCCGGGGCCTGAGCGCCTACTTCCCGCCCAAGGGCGTGGAGCTCGAAGTAGTGCTGTTCGCCGCGGTCGTCGCCCTCACCCTCACCGGGCCGGGCCGCTTCTCCGTCGACCACTACCTTCCGGTGCTGCGCGAGTCCCGGCCCCGCTACTCCCTGCTCGCCGTGCTGGTGGGTGTCGTCGCGGGATTCATCGTCCTGATCATCCGGGACTGAACCCGCCCGGCCCGGCGCGGGGGCGGCGCGGGATGCCCCCGGCGTTGCCCCCGCGGCCCTCTCGCGAGGCGGCGCCCAGGTGTGAGGAGGGAAGGATCCTCAGCGCGGACTACCGCCGGACCAATCCGCTGCCGGCGGCCTTCGCGCAGGTCGGCTACACCCCTGACGAGATCGTGAACCCCGCCTTCTCCTACCGGTCGAAGGAGGAAGCGGTACTCCTGGCGTGGCGCGAGCTGGCCATCGCACGGGGCTATGCGGACGAGGCCGCCGCGCAGTCGTGGGACACGGAGCACCTCCGGAACACCTACGAGATATTCGCCCGGATCAACGGCGTGTGGAGCGACTTCCCGGTCTCGTCCGTGAACAAGGACGGGAAGGTGATGCGCGGCGACAGCAAGCACCTGTACGCGTCGTTCGGCGGATTCCTGAAGCCCCAGGAACATCCGGACGGCGGCTACGTCACGGTCGGCACGAAGATTCGCGTCGACCGGATCCTCGTACGGACGGGCGAGCACCGGGAGGAAAAGGCGGACAAGTACGGCAAGAGCGCCGTCGTGGTCGTCTTCGCCGACATCCTGGCGGCGTGAGGAGTCCTCGCCGGGGGCGGTCCCCTGGCGTACGTCCGTGCGGGCCCGGGGACCCGGGATGCCGTGCTCGGGCGACGGGGCCCCGGAGCCCCGTCGCCCCTACACCTGATCGTCCGCCAGTTCCGCGACACCGGTGATCCGGTGCAGCGCGTACGTCCGTACCTCGTCCGCCGTGTGGTCGTACCCGGTGACGAAGCCGCCCTCCACCCGGACCGGGGCGATGACCCGCTGGCTCGCCGCTCCCTCCGCGTTCACATACCCGATCCACACCGCCGACCCGGTCAGCGCGGCCGCCTGCACCGTCGCCAGGGTCTCCGCCGCACTCGTGCGCGGCAGTTCGCCCGGTACCCCGGCAGCGGAGGCCGTCGCGGGTTCCTTGCGCACCGCCGTCGCCGCCAAATCGCCCGCGCGGATCGCCCGTACGGCTGCCGCCAGCAGCGCCCGGTCCGGCACCGGCGGGCCCTCCGGCACCGGTACGGGTGCCGAGCGGACCGGGGTGCGGTGGGCATCGGCCCGTGCCACCAGCACGTCGCCGGTACGGGACTCCGCGGCCGGCGCGTAGCCCATCGCCCGCAACCCCTCCAGCAGGACGGTCGGTTCGGCCTGCGCGGCCAGCACCGTCGGCGCGAGGCGGCGCAGCCCCAGCGCGGCCGAGCGCTTGTCGGCGAGGATCTCGCCCAGCATCGCGTCGTCGTCGCAGCGCAGGTACGAGGAGGCCGCGCCGACCCGCAGGTGCCCGTGCCGGCGGGCCACGTCGTCGATCAGGTAGGCCAGCGGCTGCGGGACCGGGGTGCGACTGTGCTCCTTGAGGAAGGCGTGCAGGTCCGCGGCGGCATGGCCGGCGTCCAGGGCCCGGCGCACCGAGCCGGGCGTGAACCGGTACACCGTCGCCCCGCCCTTGGACTCCACGTCCGCGAGCACGGCCAGGGTGTCGCCCAGCGGGCGGCGCAGCGGGCCGGGGGCCACCGCCGTCAGGTCGGCCTGGAGCAGCACGTGGTCCACCGGCTCCGGCAGCAGCGGGGCCAGCAGTGGCGCCGGGTCGCGGTGCTCCAGCAGGGCCCGGCCGGGCCCGGACAGGGCGCCCCGCCCGGTCACGCCGAGGACCTCCGACTCCTCCAGCACCCAGCGCGCGAGCCGGGCCCGCAGGTCGCTCGCCCCGCGGACGGGACGCTCCCAGGCGAGCCGCTCCAGCAGGGCCTGCGGGTCGGGCGAGCCGCCCTCGGGCAGGTCGCCGAGCAGTTCCAGCACGCGCCGGCGCACCTCGGGCGCGGCGGAGCGGTCGAGTTCGGGGCCGAGCGCGGAGAGCGTGCGCCCCTTGGCGTCCTGTTCGCCGACCAGCGGGGCCGTGCGGGTGGCCGGCAGCCAGGCCGCCGCGAGGTGCGACCAGCGCTCGGCGGGCGGCAGTTCGACCCAGCGGTCGAAGGCGGGGGTGGGCGCGTACCGCTCGTCCGCCTCCCCGTCGCCGGCCAGCAGCCCGGCCGTGTAGGCCAGTTCGACCCAGAAGGCCGCCTGCGCCTCGGTCGTGTCCAGCAGGGCCGCGGCCCGCTTCAGGTCCCGTACGGAGAGACCGCCCGCGCGCAGCACCGGCGGACCGGCGTGCTCCCAGGACTTCACGAGCTCCTCGACGGTGGCCAGCGCGGCCAGCGCCTGCCCCGCGGCGTTCGCGTCCACAAGCTGTGGACGGTGCTCGCGGTGCGCGGGCACCGCAGGCGCCACCGGCGCGGTGTCCCGGTGCGCGAGCCCGCCGCGCAGGTGCAGTGCCACCTCGCGGGGCAGTACGACGATCCGCGCCGACGCGGGCAGCAGCAGCCCCCGGTCGCGCAGCCAGCGCACCGGCGGCGTCGGGTTCGGGGTCACCTCCCCGTACGGCGGCCCCCACACGAGCCGCCCCAGCACCTGGTGCGCCTCCGCCGGAGCCTCGTCCAGCAGCGCCGACATCCGCTGCGGGTCGGTGAACAGCCCGGTCAGCGCGGCCACCGCGGACACCGGGTCGTGCGTGGCGGGCAGCCCGACGGTCGCCACGATCTCCTGCACCCGGGTCGGAGACATCCCGGAGGTGGCTTCGGCGACGGTCGGCCCCAGGCCCGTGGGCGAGGGGCGGGAGGCGGACGGGGCGAGCAGCTCGCGCGCCGTGCGGAGCAGCCGCACCCGGTCCTCGTCGCCCCATACCAGGGCCTGGTCGCGGAGGGTGGCCAGGGCGTCGGGGAGCGCCGCGCGGGCCCGTTCGTCCTCGCCGCCCGTCAGCAGACCCTCCAGCACCGGGTACGGGCACGGGTCCGGAGCCACCGCGAGCGCCTCGGCGGTCTGCAGCGCGAACCGGTCCAGCCGGTCCAGGGCCCGCACCACCGAGGCCCGGGTCCCGGCCCGGCCGGCCAGCTGCGTCACGTCGCCGGGCACCGGTCCCAGCAGGTCGGGGCGGGCGCGCAACAGGGCCGCGAGCGCCTCGTCGTCACGGGCGCGCAGCGCCTCGGCGAGTGAGCGCGGTGAGCTCCCCGCCGGGCTCCCGCCGGCGGATCCCGCCGCAGTGCTTGCCTCGGGCACAGTCGCCTCCTGGTCGCGTCGGCCGGTCAGTCGGCCGGTCCCCATCCGGTCAACGGTATCCGCTGCGCCCGCAGCAGCTCCACGGGCGCACGCGCTACCGTCGGGACAGGGGGTAAGGGAGGAGCCTGGGCGTGGGGATCGAAAGCGACCATCTGGTCTACGAATATCTGAGCCGCGTCGGGGACTTGGCGCAACGGCGGCAGTTGTCCTCCGGCGACCGGATGCGGCTGGTGTCCGGGCTGCGGGACGAGATCGACCGTCGGCGCGCCAAGTACGACCCGGACACCCCGGCCGCCGTACGCCGCATCCTGGAGCGGATCGGCACGCCCGAGGAGGTGCTGGACACCCTCGGCACGCTCGGCTCCCGGCAGGGCGCGGCCGCCGCCCCCGCGCCGGCCCCGGCCTCCGCCGAGGCGTCCGACGCCGGTCTGTCCGTGCCCGTCCAGCGGGGGCCGGGCCGGCTGCGCCGGCGGAACGTCCCCCCGGTGGGCGCGGCGGAGCCCGAGAACGTGCCGCCGCACCTGGCCGGGCTCGACGACCTCGGCCCGTCCGGCGGGGCCGAGCCCGACTGGTGGCGGGTGAGCCCGGGGGCGCACGGGAGGGGCCCGCAGGTCGAGGGCTTCGCGGGCGGGATCGAGATCCCGGACCTGTTCAAGGAGGGCGCCGAGGAGTCGGCGGACGAGGGGAAGGCAGGGAAGGCCGGATCGGCCCCGCCGGGGGAGGACGAGGGGCGCGCGCAGACCCTCGTACGGTTCCTGCGCGAGCGGCGGCGCGCGAAGAAGGAGGCGGCGGCCGCTCCCGCGGCGGAGGCCGCCGCGGCTCCGGGCCTTCGGCCGCGGCCGAACGCCTTCCTGCTGCTGGCCGCGGCCGTGCTCGTGGTCGGCGTGGTCACCGGCTACTGGCTGCTGCTCGTGGTGGGCTGGCTCCTCCCGTACGCCTCGCGCGTGCTCGGGCCGGCCGAGCGCAAGTGGGCCGTCTTCGGCCCGCCCGGGGCGGTGCTCGCGGGGGCGGTGCTGTGGGTGTGGGGGCGGATGAATGGCAAGTGGGGGGAGACCCTGGCCGACGACCAGCTGAGCGGGGCGTTGCACGGGATGTGGCCGTGGGTGCTCCGGGGGGCGGCGCTGGCCTCGGTGGGCTACCTGGTGTGGCGGGCGCGGCGCCGGTAGGCCACGATCACCGCGAGCGCGGGGGCTGAGACATCGCTTATTTCATGAGTCGGTAAGGCGGCCCTCGGCGTACGTTCCCCCTGCCGTGGCCCCGGCGTCGGTCTCCCGTACGGCCACCTCGGCACAATGGCAGGTATGAACCTCACAGTCGGCTTCGACCTCGACATGACCCTGATCGACTCGCGCCCGGGAATCAAGGCCGCCTACGAGGCCCTCTCGGCCGAAACGGGGACGTTCATCGACGCCGACGAGGCGATCACCCGGCTGGGGCCGCCGCTGGACGAGGAGCTCGCGTACTGGTTCCCGCAGGCCGAGATCCCGGCCGTGGCCGACCGCTACCGGGAGATCTACCCCACGTACGCCATCGGGCCGACCCCGGCGATGCCGGGCGCCCGCGAGGCGATCGAGGCCGTCCGGGCGCTCGGCGGCCGCGCGATCGTCGTCACGGCCAAGCACGAGCCCAACGCCCGCCTGCACCTGGCGCACCTGGGCATCGAGCCCGACGCGGTCATCGGCTGGCTCTGGGCGGAGGCCAAGGCGGGCGCGCTGCGCGAGTACGGCGCGCAGATCTACGTCGGCGACCACGTCGGCGACGTACGCGGGGCCCGCACGGCCGGCGCGCTGTCCGTGGTGGTGCCGACCGGCCCGTGCCCCGAGGCGGAACTGCGCGAGGCCGGCGCGGACGTGGTCCTGCCCGACCTCACCGCGCTGCCGCAGTGGCTCGAGCGGTACGTGGCCGCCCAGCCGGTGGCCTAGGTCCCGCCCATGCCTACGCCTGCGAGGCCCGGGCCGCCCTGCGCTGCGCGGCCGCCGAGCGGAGTACGCCCGCCGCGGAGATGGCGAAGCCGACGCCCATGAGCATGCACACCGCCCACGCGTACGGCGGGAACGGATCGACGTCGAGGAAGAGCGGAGCCATGGTCGCCAGCGTGGCCACGGCCCCGGCGATGAACACGATGCCGCCGGCCTTGACGAGTCCGTCGCCGGGCCGCGCTTCGTCGGAATGAGGAGTAACAGTCACCTCACCAGGGTAGTTGCCTGGCCGAAGGCAGCCGACGGCGAAGGACCGGGGAACGTCTTGTCACCCGGCCCCTGACCACTAGCCTTGAGGTGGCGGGTCACACATGGCCCGCTGCGCTGTTGTCCGGAGCCGTTCACGGCACTTCGGACCCCGACGAGCACAAGGACAGAGGACGGACGTGCCTACCGGCAAGGTCAAGTGGTTCAACAGTGAGAAGGGCTTCGGCTTTCTCTCCCGTGACGACGGCGGCGACGTCTTCGTCCACTCGTCGGTGCTCCCCACCGGGGTGGACGCACTCAAGCCCGGCCAGCGCGTCGAGTTCGGAGTCGTCGCGGGTCAGCGCGGTGACCAGGCACTTTCGGTGACGGTACTGGAACCGGCGCCCTCCGTCGCGGCGGCGCAGCGGCGGGGGCCCGACGAGCTCGCCTCGATCGTGCAGGACCTCACGACCCTGCTGGAGAACATCACCCCGATGCTCGAGCGGGGCCGCTACCCCGACAAGGTGCACGGCACGAAGATCGCCGGCTTGCTGCGCGCGGTGGCCGACCAGCTCGACGTCTGACCTCACGCCTACGACCTCACGACCGCGCACCGCCACTCGAAAGAGCGGCGGGGCGCAGTCGTGTGCGGGGCGATCAGTCCCGCGGGAAGTCCAGCGAGCCCGGCGCGATGGCCGGTACCAGCCCCTCGGCCGCCGCCCGGGTCAGCAGCCCGCGCACCGCCGCGTAGCCGGAGTCGCCGAGGTCGGCGGTGAACTCGTTGACGTAGAGGCCGATGTGCTGGTCGGCGACGGCCGGGTCCAGCTCCTGGGCGTGCGCGCGCACGTACGGGCGGGAGGCCTCCGGGTCGTCCCAGGCCATCCGGACCGACGTACGCGCCGACTCGGCCAGCGCGCGCAGCCGCTCGGCGCCCAGCGAGCGCTTGGCGATGATCGCGCCGAGCGGGATCGGCAGACCGGTCGTGGACTCCCAGTGCGCGCCCATGTCGGCCAGGCAGTGCAGCCCGTAGTCCTGATAGGTGAACCGGGCCTCGTGGATGACCAGTCCGGCGTCCACCCGGCCGTCCCGGACCGCCGGCATGATCTCGTGGAACGGCAGGACGACCACCTTGCCGACGCCCTCGGGCAGCACGTCCGCCGCCCACAGCCGGAACAGCAGGTAGGCGGTGGAGCGCTCGCTCGGCACCGCGACCGTCCGCCCGGCCAGGTCGAGCCCCGGCTCGCGGGTCAGCACCAACGGGCCGCAGCCGCGCCCCAGCGCACCGCCGCAGGGCAGCAGCGCGTACTCCTCCAGCACCCACGGCAGCACCGCGTACGACACCTTCAGCACGTCCAGCTCGCCGCGCTCGGCCATGCCGTTGGTGATGTCGATGTCCGCGAAGGTGACGTCGAGTCCGGGCGCGCCCGGGACCCGGCCGTGCGCCCACGCGTCGAAGACGAAGGTGTCGTTCGGGCAGGGCGAATAGGCGATCCTCAGCGGTTCACCGGTGGTCGTGCTCATGGCGTTCTCCCCAGTTCGCGAGTACGGGCCCCAGCACGCGGAAGCCGTCGGCGAGCGCGGTGAGCGCGTCCCCGATCCGCCAGGCGGCACGGTCCCGCGGGCCCACGGCGTTGGACACGGCACGGATCTCCAGTACGGGCAGCCCGTGCGCGGCGGCCGCCTCCGCGACCCCGAAACCCTCCATGGCCTCGGCCCCGGCCATCGGGTGCCGGGCGGCGAGCACGGCGGCCCGTTCGGCGGTGCCGGTGACGGTGGAGACGCTCAGCACGGGCGCGAGCAGCGCCCCGGTCGCCTCGGCGGCGCGGGCGGCGAGCTCGGCGGGCGGCAGGTGCACGCTGTGCCCGAAGCCGAGCTCCGTCACGTCGAGGAAGCCGTCGGGGGTCTCGGCCCCCAGGTCGGCGGCGACGATCGCGTCGGCCACCACGAGGGAACCGAGCGGGGCGGCGGGCGCGAACCCGCCGCCGATACCGGCGGAGACGACGAGCGAGTAGTCGGCGAGGGCGAGGGCGGTGGCGGCCGCCGCTGCGGCCGCCGCGGGCCCGACACCCCCGACGAGCACGTCGAAGGCGATGCCCGGAAGGTCCCGGCGGTTGATGAGGTAACCGCCGGGGAGCGTGCGCGGGTCAGGACCGAAAGCGTCCGGATGAGGGGTCAGCCCGGTGGTGACGGAGTCTGCCTCCGCCGCCACCGCGGTCACGACGAGCGCGCGCACCGCTGCCACCCGGTTACTTGAGCTTGAGGTTGAAGGACCAGACGGCGAGCGGCTTGCCGTCCTCGGCGATCTGCAGGAACGCCAGCTTCTTCGAGGAAGGGGCCTCGCCCTGGCCACCGGTCGCGAAGACGTCGGCGCCCGGGAAGCTGCGGTAGGTGTTCGAGGAGGGCTCGGTGATCGGCTGGCCGTCCAGGACCGCCGACCAGCGCCTGCCGTCCTCGACGATCTCCGGCTCGACCCCGAGACGCAGGGTGTCACCCCGGGCGTACTCGACGGTCTTGGGGTTCTTGAGGTTGGTGAGGCACTCCTGGACCTGGTCCATGGAGAGCTCCTTGCCGTCGTTGTGGCAGGAGGCTTCGGCGGACACCGACGAGGTGCCGACCGTCACGGTCGCCAGCGGCGTCGGCTTCTCGCCGCAGGCGGAGAGGAGGAGGAGGCCGGCGGACACGGCTCCGAGGGCCGCGACGCTGCGGCGGGCCCTACCCGAGAAAAGCGGTGCGGTCATGAGCCGAAGGCTATCGGGCCCCTGGGCTGCGCCGCTGCATGGGGTACCGCCGAGGGTGCGGCGCGGCGCGCTGCCGGTGCGCCGTCTCCGGTGGCCGCCCCTGCGCGCGCTCCGCGCCCGCGCCCTCAAACGCCGGGCGGGCTGGAAAATCCCGCCCCGCCGGCGGTTACGCCACGCGGGGGCGGGAGGTGCCCGCGTGGTGGCGGGGGGCGGTGAGGACGCCGCGGAGGGCCATCGTCGTGCCCAGGGCGACGATCGCGGCGGCCACCGACATCCCCAGTACTCCGTTCAGCGGCAGGACGATACCGATCGCTCCGCCCAGCACCCACGCCACTTGGAGCAGCGTCTCCGAACGGGCGAAGGCCGAGGTGCGTACCGCCTCCGGCACGTCCCGCTGGATCATCGCGTCCAGCGACAGCTTCGCCAGCGCCTGGCAGAAGCCCGCCGTGGCGCCCAGTACGGCCATGAACAGCCCGCTGAAGAACACCGCCGCGAGCACCGCCACACCGAGCGTCAGGCACAGCACCGCCGCGATGATGACCTCCGGCGCGCGGGCCCGCAGCCACGAGCCCACCGCCGTGCCGCACGCGTTGCCCAGGCCCGCCGAGACGCCCACGATCCCCAGCGACACCGCCGCGCTCTGCCCCGCCAGGGGATGCTCGCGCAGCAGGAACGCCAGGAAGAAGATCAGGAACCCGGACAGCGCGCGCATCGAGGCGTTCGCCAGCAGCCCGCACAGCACCGCACGGCTCACCGTCCGAAGGCCCGGACGCTTCGAATGCGCCTCGTGGGTGGACAGCCGCGCCCGGCGTTCGCCCTTGGCCTCGTCCACCTTGTGCGGCAGCGTGAACGCCGCGAACGTGCCCCACACGAAGATCACGCAGGCCCCGTACAGCGGCCACGGCGGCCCGAGCATGTGCAGGGCGGCACCCAGGGGCGCCGCGGCGCCCGTGGCCAGCAGACCGGCCAGTGTGACCCGCGAGTTCGCCTTGACGAGTGAGAAGTTCGGCGGCAGCAGCCGCGGCACCACGGCGCTGCGCACCACGCCGTACGACTTCGACGCCACCAGCACGCCCAGCGCCGCCGGATACAGCTGGATGCCCCCCGTGGCCACCGCGCCCGACATCATCAGCGCCAGCAGCGCCCGGGCCAGCATCGCGGCCGCCATCGACGCCCGACGGCCGTGCGGCAGTCGGTCCAGGAGCGGGCCGATCACGGGGGCCAGCACGGTGAAGGGGGCCATCGTGATGCCGAGGTACAGGGCCACCCGGCCGCGTGCCTCGTCCGTGGGAACGGAGAAGAACACCGTCGAGGCCAGCGCCACTGTGATCATCATGTCGCCGGCGCCGTTGATGGCGTGCAGCTCGATCAGCTTGCCGAGACCCGATTCGCCGGCCCCGTGCGCGTGCGTGGCCCGCCGGATCCCGCGCGCCGGAAGGTGCAGCGCATGCCCGACAGCCCGGCCGGCCCGCCTGGCCGGTCCCGAGCCGTCGTCGGACGACCGTACGGGTGCCACACTCGACATAGTGCCCCACCCGGCCCTCCCGGGGCGCCCCCCGGCGCATCGCGGACCCGGTGGCTTGTCCGCGAATCGGACCTTGCATGTGTGCCCGAGGCTTAAGAGGAGGTAGCGTGCGTAGCGCGCCACCGGCGGTTGCTCCTGGCCGCGCGCCTCTTCGTGATCCCGCAGAATGGGACGCAGTGAGGTGCGCCCGGAGTCCGATCGGGTGCGGACGTCGACGCGGCCCTCTGGTCCGCTCCGCCCGTGCCACGTACGGACAGCACCGACGGGTCGTTGTGGACGACAGTACGGACGGCGCACACGTGAGACGGCGTAGGAGAGAACGAGACCAGTGAGTGCTGCGACGACGCGAAGCCGTACCCCGCGTACCCCCGACCGCCTGTGCGTCGAGGCGGTAGAACTCGCCCGTGCGGCGGCCGAGGAGGCCGCTTTCCCCGGAGTCGTGGGCGCGCACGTCTCCGCCGTGGCGGAGGGCGACCGGGTCGTCACCCACTTCTTCGAGTCCAAGGAACCGGGCTACCGGGGCTGGCGCTGGGCCGTCACCGTGACCCGCGCCTCCCGCGCGAAGAACGTCACGCTCGACGAAACGGTGCTGCTGCCCGGCGACGACGCGCTGCTGGCCCCCGAGTGGGTGCCGTGGAGCGAGCGGCTGCGGCCCGGCGACATGGGTCCCGGCGACCTGCTGCCCACGGACGCCGAGGACCTGCGGCTGGAGCCGGGCTGGTCGGGCGAGGACGCGCCGCCGCCGAACTCCGTGGTCTCCACCGAGATGGCCGAACTGGTCGAGGCCGAGGACGCCGACGTCACCGACCGCGCGGTGGTGCCCGTACGCGGCTCCATCACGTCGGTCGCCGAGGAACTGGGCATGCGCCGGGCGCGCGTGCTGTCGCGGTACGGGCTGCACACCGCCGCCGACCGCTGGGACGAGGGCTTCGGCGCCAAGACCCCGATGGCGCAGGCCGCGCCCGCGTCCTGTCTCTCCTGCGGCTTCCTGGTCGCCATCGGCGGCTCGCTCGGCCAGGCCTTCGGCGTCTGCGCGAACGAGTTCAGCCCGGCCGACGGCCGGCTGGTGTCGCTGTCCTACGGCTGCGGCGGCCACTCGGAGGCCGCGGTCATGCCGGCGCCGATGCGGCCGGCTCCGCCGGTGCTCGACTCGATGGCCTCGGACGAGTTCACCCTGCGACCCGACACCGACGCCGGCTCGGCGGCGGTCTCGGACTCCGACCTGCAGGCCGCGGACCTCGGCCACTCGTAGCCCGGTCGCACGGAGCCGGGTCGCGTCGCACGGAGCCGGGGCCGCTCGTGGCCCGGTCGCGGACCACGCGTTCGCCCCTGTCCGGCGGTCCCGCGGCGTACCCTCGCCGCATGGGGGACACGGGCACGGACGCGGACATGGTGGGAATGACCGGCCGGGTGACCGGGACGGTCGGACCGGGCCTGGTGGGCGAGGTCATCGTCCGGATCCGGGGCGGGGCGGAGCACTTCCTCGCCCATCCGGTGTCGGGGACCGGCCGCCTGGCCGTCGGGACGGTGGTGACGGTGGTCGAGTACCTGCCGCCGCGCACGGTGTACGTGATGGCGGCCTACGACAACTGACGTCCCGTCCCACCTGTACGTATCAGGATGGCGACAAGACGCGGCCCGCGTCTTCCGGACCGGCCGCGGCAGGCGCAGACTCGCCCTTGTCGGTGCCGAACGGCACCGCGCTAAGGGGGCGTTGCCGATGGCTATCGGCGTCGTGGCGGGAATCGTTCTCGCCGCATTCGTGGCTCTGATCGGCCTGTTCAAGCTCATGTGGCGGGTGGCCGAACCGAACGAGGCACTCGTCATCTCCGGCTCCACGCACAAGACCGAGGGCGTCGGTCAGGGCATGGGGTTCCGGATCGTCACCGGGCGGGGGACGCTCGTACTTCCGGGCGTGCAAGCGGTGCGGAAACTGTCCCTGGACCTCAACGAGACCCAGCTGTCGGTGGACTGCGTCACCCACCAGGGCATCCCGCTGCGCGTGAAGGGCGTCGTCATCTTCAAGGTCGGCGACGACCTCGTGTCGATCGCCAACGCGGCCCGCCGCTTCCTGGACCAGCAGAAGATGATGCCCGAGCGCGTGCACATCGTCTTCGCGGGTCATCTGCGGTCCATCGTGGGCGGCCTGACGGTCGAGGACATGATCCGCGACCGGGAGAAGCTGACGGGCCAGACCCGGATGGCGTGCGGTACCGAGATGGAGAAGCTCGGCCTGATCGTCGACTCGCTGCAGATCCACGAGATCGAGGACCCGACCGGCTACATCAAGAACCTGGCGATGCCGCACGCGGCGGCCGTCCAGCGCGACGCGCGGATCGCGCAGGCCGAGGCGAACCGGCTGGCCACCGAGGCCGAGCAGGCCGCCTTCGCCCGGATGGCGGAGGCGACGAGGGACAGCGAGATCCTGCAGGCCGGGTACCAGGCCGAACGGGACAAGGCGGCGGCGACGGCCCGTCAGGCGGGCCCGCTGTCGGAGGCGGCCGCCCGCCAGGAGGTCGTCGTCCAGGAGACCCGGGTCGCGGAGCTCGAGGCGCACCGGCGCGAGCAGCAGCTGCAGGCGGACGTACGCAAACCCGCGGACGCGGCGGCGTACGAGACCCGCACCCGGGCCGAGGCCGAGCGCGACGCGCGGATCTCGGCGGCGCAGGCGAAGGCGCGGGAGACCGAGCTCGCGGCGGGCGCCGAGGCGACGCGGGTGACGACGGCGGCGACCGCCGACGCCCAGGCCGTGGAGGCACGGGGTATCGCGTCGGCGAAGGCCACCCGGGCGACGGGTGAGGCGGAGGCGGCGGCCACGCAGGCGCGGGGCCTCGCGGAGGCGGAGTCGGCGAAGGCCCGCGGTCTGGCCGAGGCGGAATCGATCAAGGCGCGGGCCGCGGCGCTGGCGGAGAACCAGGAGGCGGTGGTCGCGCAGCAGCTGGCCGAGAATTGGCCGGCGATCGTGGAGGCTGGCGCGGGGGCCTTCGGGAACGTGGAGCACATGGTCCTGCTGAACGGGGCCGAGGGCATGTCGGAGATGTTCGCGAAGGCACTCACCATGGGCGGCACGGGACTGGGCGTGGCCCGCCAGCTCCTCGCCTCGATGGGCCAGCCCCCGACCCCGCCCCCGACCCCCGCACCGGTGAACGGCCACATCCCGATCCGCGAGGAGTAACGGGGCCCGGCGCCCGCGCCCGGCCCCGGACCCCCGCGCCTCAAACGCCGGCGAGGCTGAAACAGGGCGCCTCAGCGCTCACGGCGACGGCGGAGGAGGCGTTTCGTGGCGAGGACCAGGATCAGGCCGGCCGCCAGGACGAGGGCTCCCTTGCCGAAGCTGCCCGTCGGCTCCGTCAGGGGGGCCGCCCCCGACGGGGAGCCCGGCTGCGGTGAGGCCGAGGGGGCGGCGACGGTGACCGGGACCGCGATGACCCGGCTGCCCTCGCCCTCCGCGCCGAACATCAGCGTGGAGCCGTCCGGCGTGTAGGTCACCGACTCCGCCTGGCCCTGCCACGGCGCGTCCACCCGCTCGCCCTCGCCCACCGGCAGGCCGTCCTTCCACGGGTAGGTGCGGGCCGTGAAGTAGCCCCGTAGCGCCAGCCGGCCGCCGTCGGGGGAGAACGCCCCGTCCGTCACCCACGGCACGTCGGCGACCCGCCGGAACACGTTCGTGCCGCCCGTCGACAGCTCCGCGGGACCCTCGTACAGGCCGCCCTTGTTCTCGTCCTTGCTGGCGATGTAGACGCGCCCGGTCACGGGATGCACCATCAGGGCCTCCGCGTTGCGCGCCCCGTCCGCGTACTTCACCGTGAACTGGGTGGCCTTGACCGTGACGTCACCCAGTTGCTTCGGTTCCGGAAAGCGGTAGATCCACACGTGGTCCCAAGTGCCGCCCCGGTTGTCGCCGATGTCGCCGACGTAGAGCTGCCCGTCCGGGCCCAGGGAGATCGCTTCGACGTCGCGCGGCGTGCCGATGCCCGTCAGCGTCACCCGGGCGACCGTCCTGCCCGTGGCCGAGTCCACCGCATAGATGTACGGCCCGTCGTCGCTGTCGTTGTGCGTCCAGTAAACGCCCGGGTGGACGCGGCTGGCGGCCAGGCCGCTCGACTCCTTGATCCGCGGGTCGGAGATGGTGAAGGAGGACGCGGCGGGGGTCTCCGCCGCGACGGCCGGGCCCGGCAGCACGGCGAGGGCGGCGACGACGGCGGCGGTGACGGCAACGGCGGCGGACGCGGCGGCGGGTGGCAGGGGCAGGCGCATCCCCCCAGCCTGCCAGTACGTGCCGCGTGTCCGGCGTCACAGGGGTTTCTGTCGCGCGATCCGCGATGATGACCGGATGCGTTTCATGTTCGTCGGTGACTCCATGACCATCGGACGCGCCGGCGACTACACCTGGCGCTACCGGATGTGGCAGCACCTCGGATCGACCTTCGGCGGTCCCCACCGGATCGTGGGCCCGCGCTGCGAGCTGTACGACACCGTCGCCGACACGCCCACCAGTCACGCGTACGCCGACCCGGGCTTTCCGGAGCCCGCCCGCCGCCACCTGGCCGGCTGGGGCGAGGGCTGGCAGCACATGGCCCCCCTGATCGGCCCCGCGGTCGCCGACACCGGCGCCGACGTGCTGCTGGTCTCCCTCGGGCTGATCGACCTCGGCTTCTACACCGACGCCGAGCAGACCGCCGACAACGCCCGCCGGTTCGTCGCGGGGGCCCGCGCCGCCCGCCCGGGGGTCCGGATGGTCCTGCTGCCGGTCATCCCGAACAGCCGGGCCGAGGCGGACGCCCCCTTCGCGGCCGAGGTGGCCCGCTTCAACGAGCTCCTGGCGAAGGCGGTGGCCGACCTGAGCACCGACGCCTCGCCGATCCTGCTGGCCGCGCGCCCGGACGCGTACGACATCCACCGTGATACCTACGACGGAACGCATCCGAACGCCTCCGGCGAGCACCGGCTGGCGGGCGAGTTCGCGGCGGTCCTGCACCAGGCGTGGGGGATCGGCGGCCCCTACCGGCGCGCGCGGGGGCTGTAACACGCCCGTCACGGCGGGCTCTTGCTTCGAGCGCACTCCAAGCAGTTGGCTAGTGCCCCATGAAGTACACGCAGCTCGGACGCACCGGCCTCAAGGTCAGCCGACTTGTACTCGGCACCATGAACTTCGGCCCCCAGACCGGGGAGCCCGAAAGTCACTCGATCATGGATTCCGCGCTCGACGCGGGCATCAACTACTTCGACACTGCCAACCAGTCAGTTTGACGCCGATGTGCGTAAGGGCCGCCGCCCCATCGGAGGGGGCGACGGCCAGTGCATGAGTGGCTTACCAGGCGAAGGCCTCCGGGGACGGCCCCGGCCCGGGGAAGATCTCGTCCAGCCCGGCCAGCACCTCCTCGCTCAGTTCCAGCTCCAGCGCGCGCAGCGCGCTATCCAGCTGTCCGGCGGTGCGCGGGCCGACGATGGGGCCCGTCACGCCCGGCCGGGTGAGCAGCCAGGCCAGGGCGGCCTCGCCGGGCTCCAGGCCGTGCTTGTCGAGCAGGTCCTCGTACGCCTGCAGCTGCGCCCGTGTCTTGCTGTCGGCCAGCGCTTCCGCGGCCCGCCCGGAGGCGCGGCGGCCGCCCTCGGCCTCCTTCTTGATCACGCCGCCCAGCAGGCCGCCGTGGAGCGGGGACCAGGCGATGACCCCGAGGCCGTACTCCTGGGCCGCCGGGATGACCTCCATCTCGGCCCGCCGCTCGGAGAGGTTGTACAGGCACTGCTCGCTGACCAGGCCGACCATCCCGCGCCGGGCGGCCGTCTCGTTGGCCTGGGCGATCTTGTAGCCGGGGAAGTTGGAGGAGCCAGCGTAGAGGATCTTGCCCTGCCGGATGAGCACGTCGACGGCCTGCCAGATCTCCTCGAAGGGGGTCAGGCGGTCGATGTGGTGGAACTGGTAGACGTCGATGTGGTCGGTCTGGAGCCGCTTGAGGCTGGCCTCGACGGCCCGGCGGATGTTCAGCGCCGACAGCCGGTCCTCGTTCGGCCAGGTCTCGCCCTCGCGGGACATGGAGCCGTAGACCTTGGTGGCCAGGACCGTCTTCTCGCGCCGGCCACCGCCCTGCGCGAACCAGGTGCCGATGATCTCCTCGGTGCGGCCCTTGTTCTCACCCCACCCATATACGTTGGCTGTGTCTACGAAGTTCAGACCTGCGTCGAGTGCGGTATCCAGGATGCCGTGGCTGGTCGGTTCGTCTGTCTGCGGACCGAAGTTCATCGTGCCGAGAACGAGTCGGCTGACCTTGAGTCCGGTGCGTCCGAGCTGCGTGTACTTCATGGGACCCAAGCCAACTGCTTCGAGTCCACTCCAGGCAAGAGCGGCCCGCGCATCCCTCGATTTGTGCGTCAACGCGCATAGCAGTGTTGACGCATGGACGGCTGACCACCGCCCTCTGTACGGTCTTGGTGGTCGGCCCGCGTGTCCCTCCCCTCGTAGCGTGGAGTCCGTGATTGCAGGGGAGGTTGGGATCCATGGGGTCCAAGCAACGGACGTATACGCCTGAGTTTCGTGAGGGTGCTGTACGCATCGTGATCGAGACGGGCAGGCCGATCCCGGAGGTCGCCGAGGAGCTCGGTGTGTACTCCGGCACGCTGCACAGCCGGGTGTCGCGGTGGCGGCGCAACGGGTCGGCGTCGTCCGACCGGCCGGCCGAGCCCGCGCCGGGCGGCCGGATGCGTGAGGCCGAGCGTGCCGAGCTGGAGCGGTTGCGGCAGGAGATGTCGGAGAAGAACAAGCGGATACGCGAGCTGGAGATGGAGCGTGATGTCCTCAAGCGATGCATGGTCCTCTGGGTGAAGTGACCGGGACGGACCCGGCCGCCCTGGCCGAGTTCATCGGTAACCAGAGGACCGAGCACCGCGTCCCGCACCGTCTGGCCTGCCAGGTTCTGGGGATGTCGGAGTCCTGGTTCTACAAGTGGCGCGACAAGCCCACCACCGTGCGTGAGGTCCGGCGGGGACAGTTGTCCGATGCGATCACGGGGATCTTCGAGGCCTCCGGCGGCACCTATGGTTCCCCGAGGGTCTGGGTCCTGCTGGTCCGTGCGGGCTGGCAGGTTTCGGTGAACACCGTGGCCCGTCTCATGGCCGAGCTCGGGTTGGCCGGACGGAAGGCACGCCACCGGCGGGGGCTGTGCCTCCCTTTCTTCGCGGGGGTGGACCAGTCAAGCCGACGGGTCCTCACAGGGCGCCCAAAGATTCGAGCCCGGGCTCGGTCTTGTGCAGTCGGGAGCGACGGCGGCGACCTGGCAGTAGCGTACAAAAGCAGGAAGGGCCCCGACACAGGGCCCTTCCCGGTTGGTGCCGGCGGGACGGCTAGCTCTCGCTGTGCACCGCTGCCAGGTCTCGGACGCGGCGCTTGAAGTCCATGGGAATCAGGACCTGCACGCGCCCCTTGCCCTCCTGCCACATGCCCTCATGGCCTTCCGGTGCCATCGCTTGAGCAGCTGTCATCGGCGGCAGACTTTCGGCGTGGATGACCGCCCTGACTCCGGCGGCCCGGAGTTCCTTGCCCTTCTCGTGCTGGGTCGACAGCTGCGCCCAGCGCTCCCTGTAGGTCTCATTCGTCGGGAACTCATCCCAGGTGTCCGGCCGGGTGGGCTGAGCCATGAGCTGTTCCCGTCGTGCGTCCAGCCGTTTGTACGTCTCTCGGTATTCCTGCTTGCCCAGCTCGCTGGAGTAGAGACCGGCTTCGCGGTCTTCCCGAAGTTCGGCCAGAGCGCGGTTCACCTCCTCGATGTCCTGAGTGAAGTCGACGCCTGGGCGGAAGACCTTCCGCACGATCTCGACGTTGCCTACCGCGCGCAGGAAGACCTCCTCCACTGCTCCCTCCAACACATGGGCCGCGATCCCCTTGCTGCCCGTTGGACACGGCTTGTGCGTGGTCCGTGAGGCGCACCGGTAGTACGGCCAGTTCCGTCCCGGGCCGAGGTACGCGGGTTCACCGCAAGTGCAGAAGGCGACCCTGAGCATCGGGGAGCCGCCCTTCCGGTTGCCGTTGCGCTTGCTGGTGTTCTCGTCCAGTTTCTTGTTCGCCAGCTCCCACTCCTCTTGAGTGATCAGCGGCTCCGCCCGCTGGAGAGGTCGCCCTTCCGTGTCACGGACGACGCGGGTTCGCTTCGTCTTCTGGCCGTCGATGACAACTTCCTCCGTCACCTCCATCTGACCGAGGACGTTCAGGGAGCGCACCACCTTGGCTGTGTTCGCGGCGGTCCACCGGCCCCCCTTCGGTGGCTTGCCGTTCCTGATGTGTTGGGCGTCGAGTGACACCGGGGTCTTGGTCGGGTCCTCGTTGAGCCACTGGGCGATGCTGTTCGCCGACTCTCCCTCGATGAGCCGGCGGACGATCTCGCGCAGCGTCCCGGCGGTGTCCGTTCCATAGTCGTCCGGGACCAGTCCCCAGCCGTCACCGGGGTCCTGCTTCTCCGCCCGGTAGCCGTACGGAATCCGGCCCCCGCGCCAGCGTCCCTCCTTCACCAGGTGGTTGTACGAGGACTTCGCCCGGGCCTTGATGGCTTCGAGCTCCCCTTCCGCGAACGACGCGATCAGACTGAACAGCAGCTTGCCCATCTGCGTGTTCAGGTTGATCCCGTCCTCGACGGTGGCAACCTCCTTGCCGTGCTTCTCACACCACTCCACAAGAGTGTGGACGTGCAGGACACGGCGCGAGAGGCGGTCGAGCTTCAGCGCGCAGATGACGTCGTACTCATTGGCCCGGGACTCCTCCAGCGCGATCCGGTGCTCGATCGAGCCGACGTCTTTGCCGATGGTGGACGGCAGCCACTTGCTGAAGTCAGGGCGCTTCCACGGCTCGACACCGCCGGATACGTCGATGTCCTCGACCCACCCGACAACGACGTGCCCTTCCTGGTCGGCCCATCGTTGAATTGATCGACGTTGACGCTCCGGCGATGTGGTCTCGTCCGAGATCTTCGACAGACGGACCACGCCCAGGACTCTTGCCACCTTGTTCTCCCCATCCCCTGCGGTGCTTGGGGAACGACGCTAGGACCTCGGCGGGCATGGCGTCAAAATAAATTGTTCGGTACCGCCAATGTGTACGGGTGGGGCGAGAGTAAGGGCCGCACCGAGGAGATCATCGGCACCTGGTTCTCCCAGGGCGGCGACCGTCGTGAGAAGACGGTCCTCGCCACCAAGGTGTACGCCTCCATGTCCCGCGAGGGCGACACCTGGCCCAACTACGACCGGCTGTCGGCGCTGAACATCCGGCGGGCCGTCGACGCCAGCCTCAAGCGGCTCCAGACCGACTACATCGACGTCTACCAGTTCCACCACGTGGACCGGCTGACCCCCTTCGAGGAGATCTGGCAGGCCGTCGAGGTCCTGGTCCAGCAGGGCAAGATCCTCTACGCGGGCTCCTCCAACTTCCCCGGCTACAAGATCGCCCAGGCCAACGAGACCGCGGCCCGCCACGGCCGGCTCGGCCTGGTCAGCGAGCAGTGCCTCTACAACCTCGCCGAGCGGCGCGCCGAGATGGAGATCATCCCGGCCGCCGAGGCGTACGGGCTCGGCGTCATCCCGTGGTCCCCGCTGAACGGGGGCCTGCTGGGCGGGGTCATCAAGAAGGAGGTCGAGGGCGGCCGCCGCGCTTCCGGCCGGTCGGCGGAGGCGCTCGCGAACACGGCCGTACGGGCGCAGGTGCAGGCGTACGAGGACCTGCTGGACAAGCACGGCCTGGAGCCGGGCGAGGTCGGGCTGGCCTGGCTGCTGACGCGTCCCGGCGTCACCGGGCCGATCGTCGGTCCGCGTACGCAGGAGCAGCTCGACTCGGCGCTGCGCGCGGTGGAGCTGGAGCTCTCGGAGGAGGTCCTGGCGGGCCTGGAGGAGATCTTCCCCGGTCCGGGGGCGTCGCCGGAGGCCTTCGCCTGGTAGGCGGCGGGGGCTACTGGCCGACGGCAGCCGCCACGGCCACGACGACGAACATCAGTACGAGCACACCGGCCATCACACGGTTTCTGGTCTTGGGATCCACCCGTCGAGCCTAACGCGGCAGCCCCTGCACCGAGGACGCAGGGGCTGTCCCGTGGTGCGGGTGCCCTGCCGGCCGTGGCGGCCGACCGGGCTCAGCCGCCGAGCGGCCAGGCCCGGACGGTCTCGTACCGGGGCTGCTCGCCAGGGACCCCGCTGACGGGCAGGTTGCTGCGGACCAGGCTGAGCGTGTCCACCCGCCAGGGCGCGCCCTCGAAGTCCGCGAGGGCGTCCAGGTAGGGGCGCAGCGGGGTGGCGGCGCTGTGGCTGCGGGCCAGGGTGAGGTGCGGGGTGTACCGGCGGTGCTGGTCCATCGGTACCCCGGCCCGCCGGGCGGCGGCGTCGGCCCGCTCGGCGAGCATCCGCAGGGCGGGGAGCTCCCCGGCGGCCCCGGCCCACAGGGCGCGCTCCCCGAAGTGGCCGCTGCCGTGCAGCCGCAGTGCGAAGGGGGCGGTGCGGTGGGCCGCCCGCTCCAGCCGCGTGTGCAGCTCCGGGAGCACCTCGTCCCGTACCTCGCCGAGGAAGGCGAGGGTGAAGTGCCAGCCGGCCCTCCCGGTCCAGGTCAGCCGGTCGTCGCGGACCTCGTCGACGGCCCGGGCCAGCTCGGCGACGGCTTCGTCGGGCGGGAGGACGGCTGTGAACAGTCTCATGCGGCGAGCGTAGCCGGGCGCGGCTCCGCCACCGGGGACTCCGCCACCGGACCCCCGAGCCCCGCATTCCGGCGGGGCCGGAGTTCGGCCGGGACGAAGGTCACGCCGTGGCGGTTCACCCGCAGCCGGAGGTTGCCGACCCGGGCCAGGACCACCGCGATCGCGACGGAGGCGGCCAGCGAGATCGCACCGCCCGAGGCCATGCCGATCCGGGCGCCGTAGGTGTCCGTGATCCAGCCCAGCAGCGGGGCGCCCAGCGGGGTGCCGCCGGTGAAGACCATCATGAACAGGGCCATGACCCGGCCCCGCATCTCGGGGTCGGTCGCCATCTGTACGCTGGAGTTGGCCGTGACGTTCACCGTCAGGCCGAAGATCCCGATGGGCACGAGCAGGGCGGCGAACAGCCAGAAGCCGGGCGCGAAGGCGGTCACCAGGAGCAGGACCGAGAACAGCGCGGCCGCGGCCACCAGCACCCGCAGGCGGGACTGTCCGCGCCGGGCGGCGAGCAGGGCGCCCGCCAGGGAGCCGGCCGCGATCAGGGTGTTGAAGAGCCCGTAGGTGCCCGCGTCCCCGTGGAAGACGTCGCTCACGTAGGCGGAGAGCCAGATCGGGAAGTTGAACCCGAAGGTGCCGATGAAGCCCACGAGCACGATCGGCCAGATCAGCTCCGGGCGGCCCGCGACGTAGCGCAGGCCCTCGCGCAGCTGGCCCTTGGCGCGGGGCCGGGGCTCGGTCGGGTGCAGCTCGTGCGTCCGCATCATCAGCAGGCCGGCGATGGGCGCCGCGAAGGACAGGCCGTTCAGCAGGAAGGCCCAGCCGGAGCCGACGGCGGTGATCAGCACACCGGCGATCGCCGGGCCGACCAGCCGCGCGGACTGGAAGTTGGCGGAGTTCAGGCTGACGGCGTTGGCCACCTGGTCCTTGCCGACCATCTCGGACACGAAGGTCTGCCGGGCCGGGTTGTCGACGACGGTGACCAGGCCGAGGGCGAAGGCGGCGAGGTAGACGTGCCACACCTGGACGTGTCCGGCCAGGGTGAGGGCGGCGAGGGCGATGCCGGTCAGGCCCATCGCGCTCTGGGTGGCGAGAAGCAGCGGCCGCTTGGGGAGCCGGTCCGCGAGTACGCCGCCGTAGAGGCCGAACATCAGCATCGGCAGGAACTGCAGGGCGATGGTGATGCCGACGGCGGAGGCGGAGCCGGTCAGTGAGAGGACCAGCCAGTCCTGGGCGATGCGCTGCATCCAGGTGCCCGTGTTGGAGACGACCTGGCCGGTGGCGAAGAGCCGGTAGTTCCGGATCTTCAGCGAGCTGAACATGGAGCCCTTGCCCGCGGGTGCTGCGACGGCCTGGGCGGTCGCGGCGGTAGTGGGGGTGGATATGTGGCCGGGTGCGGAGTTTGCTCCGGTTCCCGTACTCAAAAGCGTTCGCCTCCTGGCGTCGTTCCTACAGGTGCGCGAGCTTCTCCAGGACGGGTGCGGCCGCGCGCAGCTTGGCCCATTCGTCCTCGTTCAGCTCGGCCGCGAGCCCGGCCAGGAAGGCGTTGCGCTTGCGGCGGCTCTCTTCGAGCATCGCTTCGGCCTCCTCCGTCTGGCGGACCACCTTCTGGCGGCGGTCGTCGGGGTGCGGTTCCAGCGTGACCAGTCCCTTGGCTTCCAGCAACGCGACGATGCGTGTCATCGACGGCGGCTGGACGTGCTCGCGCCGGGCGAGCTCACCGGGTGTGGCCTGGCCGCAGCGGGCGAGGGTGCCGAGGACCGACATCTCTGTCGGGCTCAGCGACTCGTCGACGCGCTGGTGCTTCAGGCGTCGCCCCAGCCGCATGACGGCGGAGCGGAGATCGTTCACGGCAGCGAGGTCGTCGCCATGGGAAAGGTCACGCATGTCTTTAGAGTAACTCATTACTCTCCCTAAGGAACACCGTATTTTCGCCGTATGCCCGGGGTCACTCATACGGGTGAGTCGGCGGCCGAAAGTGACACGCGTGCGCACCCTCTGCCCCGACTCTTTCGGCATGGGGACACATGTGCTGAGCATGCGCATAGACGGGGAGCTCCTCGACAGGCTCCGGATCCATGCGGCCAAACGCGGAATGAGCGTCCAGGACTATGTCGTCCGGACGCTCATTCGCGATGACTTCGACGAGCGCTTCAAGGCGGCCGTCGACGAGACAGAGAAGTTCTACGGGCTGACGTGAGCCACCGGTGAGCTACTGGCCGAGGCCGAGGGCCGGCATCGCGTAGTAGAAGACGAACACCGCCGACACCACGTACATGGCCACCGGGACCCCGCGTCCCCGGCCGGTCGCCAGGCGCAGCGTGCAGAAGCTGATGAAGCCGATGCCGATGCCGTTGGTGATCGAGTAGGTGAAGGGCATCGTCACCATGGCCAGGAACGCCGGGACGGCGATGGTGAGGTCGCTCCAGTCGATGTCCTTGACCGAGCCCGCCAGGATCAGGAAGCCGACCGCCACGAGGGCGGGGGTGGCCGCCTGGGACGGGACCATGGTGGCGAGCGGGGTCAGGAACAGCGCCACGGCGAAGAGGCCGCCCGTCACGACATTCGCCAGACCCGTACGGGCGCCCTCGCCGACACCGGCCGTGGACTCCACGAAGCAGGTGGTCGCGGAGGAGGAGGTGGCGCCGCCCGAGGCGACCGCCAGGCCGTCGACCAGCAGGACCCGGTTGATCCCGGGGAACTCGCCGGTCTTCTTGTCGATCAGCTTCGCCTCGTCGCCGACGCCGAGGATCGTGCCCATCGCGTCGAAGAAGCAGGACAGCAGCACGGTGAAGACGAAGAGGATGCCGGTCAGCATCCCGACCTTGTCGAAGCCGCCGAACAGGCTGACCTGGCCCACGAGCCCGAAGTCGGGCGCGGCCACCGGGTTGCCGGGCCACTCGGGGACGGTGAGGCCCCAGCCCGAGTCGGGCACCTCCGCGATCAGCTGGACGACGACGGCGACCAGGGTCATGGCCACGATGGAGATCAGGATCGCGCCCGGGACCTTGCGGATCAGCAGGGCGAACGTGAGCAGCACGCCGATCGCGAAGATCAGGACCGGCCAGCCGTCCAGGTGACCGGTGCCGCCGAGCTGGAGCGGGACCGTGGTGTGCGCGGCGTCCGGGATGCGGGAGACGAAGCCCGCGTCGACCAGGCCGATCAGCATGATGAACAGGCCGATGCCGATCGCGATGCCCTTGCGCAGGCCCAGCGGGACGGCGCTCATGACCCGCTCGCGCAGGCCGGTGGCGACCAGCAGCATCACCACGAAGCCGGCCAGGACCACCATGCCCATGGCGTCGGGCCAGCTCATGCGCGGGGCGAGCTGGAGCGCGACCACCGTGTTCACGCCGAGACCGGCGGCGAGCGCGATCGGGACGTTGCCGATCACACCCATGAGGAGGGTGGTGAAGGCGGCCGTCAGGACGGTGGCCGTCACCAGCTGGCCGGAGTCGAGCTGGTGCCCGTACATGTCCTTCGCACTGCCCAGGATGATCGGGTTCAGCACGATGATGTAGGCCATGGCGAAGAAGGTCGCGAGGCCTCCGCGGATCTCGCGGGCGACGGACGAGCCGCGCTCGGAGATCTTGAAGTAGCGGTCCAGTCCGCCGGAGGGTTCCCGGGGGGAAGGCTCCGGGGAGGTGGCCGCAGGGGCGGGGGCCGGGGTGCTCATACGGTCCTCATTGGGTGGTTCATACGAAGAAAATGGGCCACGCCCAAACCGTTTCAGTATGAACACATGAACGAAAGGGCGTCCATCTCCGCGCGTAGATGGCGTTTCGTGCCGCCTAGACTTGCCGTATGGCGAAATGGACTGCGAAGCACGAGGCGCCCGAACCCCTTGAGGGCCCTGTCGTCGCCACCGTCACAGGTGGCACGATCCTGTGGTTCGCCCTCTTCCTGGTCCAGCTGCCCTTCTACGGGTGGTTCGCCGACCGGGGTCAGCTGTGGTGGGTCTGGACCTGCGCGGCCGGCGGCTTCCTCGGCCTGATCGGGATCTGGTACGTCCGCGGGCGGGACGCGGCGCTCAAGCGCCACGCCGAGGCGGAGGCCGAAGCCGAAGCTGCTGCCCAGGACGGGCAGGGCGCGCAGGCCCAGCAGGACGGTCCGACCGCGCGGGGTGGGCAGCCGGGGCCGGCCCCGCAGGGCTAGCCGGGCGGGCACGACGGCCCAGCAGCCGCAGGGTCCGCCGAGCGGCGACACGGCGTGCGGCCGGCCGGCTCCGGGTGGGGCGGTGCCCCTCCGGGCCCGTGGCCCGACGGTGGGTTTCGCCCGACCTGCGGGACATCCCGGAGTTCCCCGTGCCACGGCACGGTCCGCGGCACTACCAGAGGACGATTCGGGTCATCCTGAGGTCGGATCTTCCCGCTGCTCGGCGGGTGAACAGTTCGAACCCCGCTTAACGTCGAAGGCATGACGCAGCGGGCTGGAACCGAATCCGACGGGCCGGAGCCGGGTGGCGGCACGGCCGCCCCCGCCATCGACGCGGGAGCGGAGCTGGACCCCGTACACCCGATGCGGCCGCCCGCTCCCCGCTTCAAGCCGGGCGGGCTGACCACCGCCGAGGTCGCCGAGCGTGTCGCGCGGGGCGAGGTCAATGACGTTCCCGTGCGGAGCAGCCGCTCCACCGCCGACATCGTGCGCGCCAACGTCTTCACCCGGTTCAACGCGATCATCGGCGTGCTCTGGGTGATCATGCTCTTCGTCGCGCCGATCCAGGACAGCCTGTTCGGCTTCGTGATCGTCGCCAACACCGGCATCGGGATCATCCAGGAACTGCGGGCCAAGAAGACCCTGGACAGCCTCGCCGTCATCGGCGAGGCCAAACCCAGCGTGCGCCGCGACGGCCGGACCGCCGAGATCTCCACCTCCGAGATCGTCCTCGGCGACGTCATCGAACTCGGCCCCGGAGACAAGGTCGTCGTCGACGGCTCCGTCGGGGAGGCCGAAGGCCTGGAGATCGACGAATCGCTGCTCACCGGCGAGGCCGACCCCGTCCTGAAGAAGCCCGGGGACCCGGTCATGTCCGGCTCCTTCGTGGTCGCCGGCGGCGGCGCCTTCACCGCCACCAAGGTCGGCCGCGAGGCCTACGCCGCCCAGTTGGCCGAAGAGGCCTCCCGCTTCACGCTCGTCCACTCCGAGCTGCGTTCCGGCATCTCCACCATCCTCAAGTACGTCACCTGGATGATGATCCCGACCTCGATCGGCCTGATCATCAGCCAGCTCCTCGTCAAGGACAACAACCTCAAGGACTCCATCGCCCGGACCGTCGGCGGCATCGTCCCGATGATCCCCGAGGGGCTCGTCCTGCTGACCTCCGTGGCCTTCGCGATCGGGGTCATCCGACTCGGCCGCAAACAGTGCCTGGTCCAGGAGCTGCCCGCCATCGAGGGCCTCGCCCGCGTCGACGTGGTCTGCCTCGACAAGACCGGCACCCTCACCGAGGGCGGCATGGACGTCACCGAGCTGCGGCCCCTCGGCGGCGCGGAGCCCGCGTACGTCAAGAAGGTGCTCGGCGCCCTCGGCGAGTCCGACCCCCGCCCCAACGCCAGCCTCCAGGCGATCATCGACGCCTACCCCGACAGTGCGGAGTGGCGCTGCACCGAGTCCCTGCCCTTCTCCTCCGCCCGCAAGTACAGCGGCGCCAGCTTCAGCGAGGGGGACGGCGAGAACAACACCTGGCTGCTCGGCGCCCCCGACGTACTGCTCCCCGCCGGGGACCCGGCCCTCGACGAGATCAACGACCTCAACGAACAGGGACTGCGGGTCCTGCTGCTGGCCCGCTCCGCCCGCGAACTCGACGACGCGGCCGTCGCCACCGGGGTCCGGCCGACCGCCCTCGTCGTCCTGGAGCAGCGGCTGCGCCCCGACGCCGCCGACACGCTGCGCTACTTCGAGGACCAGAACGTCAGCGCGAAGGTCATCTCCGGCGACAACGCGATCTCCGTCGGCGCGGTCGCCGGCAAGCTGGGGCTGCCGGGCGCCGAGAACACCGTCGACGCCCGGGGGCTCCCGACCGACCGGGACGACATGGCGAAGGTCCTCGACGACAACTCCGTCTTCGGGCGGGTGAGCCCGCAGCAGAAGCGGGACATGGTCGGGGCGCTCCAGTCCAAGGGCCACACGGTCGCCATGACGGGCGACGGCGTCAACGACGTGCTCGCCCTCAAGGACGCCGACATCGGCGTGAGCATGGGCTCCGGCTCGGAGGCGACGAAGGCGGTGGCCCAGATCGTCCTCCTCGACAACAGCTTCTCGACCCTGCCCTCGGTGGTGGCCGAGGGCCGCCGGGTCATCGGCAACATCACCCGTGTTGCCACGCTCTTCCTCACCAAGACGGTCTACTCGGTGCTGCTGGCCATCCTGGTGGTCTGCTCGCAGGTCGAGTACCCCTTCCTGCCCCGCCACCTGACGCTGCTGTCCACGCTCACCATCGGCATCCCGGCCTTCTTCCTGGCCCTGGCCCCGAACAAGGAGCGTGCGAAACCGCACTTCGTGAAGCGGGTCATGCGGTACGCGATCCCCGGCGGTGTCATCGCCGCCGTGGCCACCTTCGTGTCGTACCTGGTCGCCCGCCGCCACTACACGGGCCAGGGCGCCCTGGAGGCCGAGTCCAGCGCGGCCACGCTGACGCTGTTCCTGACCTCCATGTGGGTACTGGCGATCATCGCCCGGCCGTACACGTGGTGGCGGGTGGCCCTGGTCGGGGCGATGGGCGGGGCCTTCCTGATCGTCCTCGTCGTGCCCTGGCTGCAGGAGTTCTTCCAGCTGAAGCTGGTCGGCGTCACCGTGCCGTGGATCTCGGTGGGCATCGCGGTGGCAGCCGCGGTGCTGATCGAGTTCACCTTCCGGTGGGTCGACCGCAAGTTTCCCGCGTAGGGCGGGGGTGGGGGCGTCAGGCGGGCGGCGGCCTACGCGAGGCCCTCGGCCACCAGGCCCGCGAGCACGGCCCGGCCGAGGGCCTGCACGGCGGAGTGCGGGCGGACCATCACGGTGAACTCCTTGATCCGGCCCTCCCCGTCGAAGTGGAGCAGGTCGATGCCGTGGATCTCCTTGCCGTCCACGGTGGCCCGGAAGAGCAGGATCTCCGCCGGGGCCTCGGCGCCGTCGGCGCTGGTCTCGGCAGCGCCGTCGAAGCGGCCGACGTAGCGGAAGTCCTCGAAGACGCGCAGCAGGACCCCGAAGAGCCCCAGCACCATGGGCCGGCCCTCGAAGGGGACGAACTTCACCGGGCTGTAGAGCCGCACGTCCTCGGTGAACAGGTCCTCCATCGCGGCGAGGTCCCGCTTCTCCACGGCGGCGCGGAAGCGTTCGGCAGTCTCCATGACTCTCTCCTCATGCTCGTGCTCATACTCATGAATCTGACTAGTCACTTTCATGAGTATGATGCCGGGGTTGGCAGTGAAGCGGAAGGGGCGGCCGGAATGGCCTTGCGACATGCCGTACTGGCGGCGCTGCTGGACGGCGAGTACAGCGGCTACGAACTGGCGAAGTCCTTCGACATCGGCGTAGCGAACTTCTGGCACGCGCTGCCCCAGCAGCTGTACGCGGAGCTCGCCAAGCTGGAGAAGGAAGGGCTGGTCGAGGGCCGCGAGGTGGTCCAGGAGACCCGGCCCAACAAACGCCTCTTCCAGGTCACGGAAGCCGGCCGCACCGAACTGGAGGAGTTCGCCGCGGCCCCGCTGAAGTCCTCGGTCATCCGCGACGACCTCCTCGTCAAGGTGCAGACCGCCGACCGGATCGGCATCGAGCCGGTGATCGAACAGCTCGAGGCGCGCGCGCTCGCCGCCGACGCCAAGATCGAGCTGCTCGGCAAGGTGCTGCGCAAGATGCGCGGAGAGCGGGACGAGGAGGAGTTCCTGCTCCACGGCGAACGGATCGGCGGGTACCTGACGGGCCTGCGCGGCCTCGCCTTCGAACAGGGACACCGCGACTGGTGCCGCCGGAGCGCGACCGTCCTGAGGGAGAGAGCGGCCCGTGCCGAACACTGAGTACCTGCGCTACGTCGCCCTCGGCGACAGCCAGACCGAAGGCCTCGGCGACGGGGACGACACCGTCGGCCTGCGCGGCTTCGCCGACCGCTTCGCCGCCCACCTCACCGCCGCCAACCCGGGCCTCCAGTACGCCAACCTGGCCGTCCGGGGACGCCTCGCCGGACAGGTCCGCGCCGAGCAGCTGGGCCCCGCCCTGGACCTGCGCCCCGACCTGGCCACCGTCGTCGCCGGGGTCAACGACATCCTCCGGCCCCGGTTCGACGCCGGGCAGGTCGCCGGGCACCTGGAGGAGATGTTCGCCGCGCTCACGGGGGCCGGGGCCCGCGTGGCGACCGTGACCTTCCCCGACCTCAGCGCGCTCGTGCCCCTCGCCCGTCCCGTCGCACCCCGCATAGCCGACCTCAACGACCGCATCCGCGCCGCGGCCGCCCGCCACGGGGTCGCCGTCGCCGAGACCGCCCGGCCGGTCGTCGTGACCGACCCGCGGATGTGGACCACGGACCGGCTGCACGCCAGCCCCGTCGGCCACGCCCGGATCGCCGCCGCCCTCGCCCACGCCGTCGGCCTGCCCGGCAGCGACGACACCTGGACGCGGCCACTGCCGCCGCTGCCGACCGGCTCGGGCGGATCCGGGGTGGCGGCCGAACTGCGCTGGGCGGCCGCGTTCCTCGGCCCCTGGCTGGGCCGGCGCCTGCGCGGCCGCTCCTCCGGCGACGGCCGCAGCGCCAAGCGCCCCGAGCTCCTGCCCTTCGGCCCGGCCGTATAGACCCGGTCGTGCGGACCTTCTAGTCGAACCAGCGGTCGCGGGCCAGTTCCGCCGTGCGCGAGGGGTCCTCCAGGAGGGCCGCCACCTCGAAGCGGCGGGGCCACTGGCCCGCCGACCAGGCCAGGCCCGCGGCCACGCCTTCCAGCGTCGAGGCGTGAAGGGTGCCGTCGGGGGTGCGGCGCCAGTCGAGTTCCGTGCCCCCGGCGACCAGTTCCTCGTGCTCGATGTAGGTCGCCGGGGTGGCCGGGCCCAGCAGCAGCAGCACCGACTCCGGTACCTCGTGCTCCTCGCCCGGAGTGGTCACCTCCGCCGGGACCGTCTCCGACAGGCGCCGTACCTGGAGCAGGTCCGCGAGGTCCGCCGCGCGCGCCGGGGCGACCGGCAGCAGCGGCAGCCCCGCCGTCAGGGGGAGCAGGTCCGGGGCGTCCGCGATCAGCGCCTCGGCCGCGTCCACCACCACGACCTCGCCGTCCACCACCGCACGCAGCTCGTCCGGCAGCGTGACCTGCTCGGGCTCCAGATCGGCCAGTGCGCCGTACAGGCCGTGCAGTTGGCGGCCCGTCACATCGAGGTCCGGGTCGGCGAGCCGGGCCAGCAGCTCGGCCGCGCCGCCGGGCTCGTCCAGCAGGGCCGCCGCGGTGGTCCGTACGCCCAGCGCCCGCAGGACCTGCTCGTCCTCGAAGCCCGTGGCGTCCGCCGAGGTGTAGAGGCCGTCCAGCAGTGGGTCGCCGCCCGCCGCGCGCAGGCCCGCAGGGCGGCGGCCGTCGAGCACCGGATGGTCGCGCAGCCACCACGCGGTGTACGGGCGCACCGACTGCGTGGTGCCGTCCGGCAGCAGGATCCGTACGGGCTGGGTCAGCGCGTCGCGCAGCGGCGGCTGCGCGAGCATCGCGAGGGCCTGGGGCCAGCAGTCGTCGTCGACCAGGTCGAGGTCCCGTACGGCGATCAGCTCGGTCGCCACCGGCGGGACCGGGGTGTCCGGCAGCTGGTCCAGGATGTCCTCGCACCACACGTCCACCGCGTCCAGCAGGCCGGCGTCGTCGGGCTCCGCGAAATCGCCCTCGCGCGGCTCCAGTTCGTCCGGGTCCAGAACCACATCGGTGGCGTGGACCAGCTGGAAGGTGGCGAGCACCCCGCACGCGGTCAGCGGGCCGGAGCCCCACCGCTCCGCCAGGTCCGCGTCCACGTACGGGACCTCGTCCTCGCGGATCACGGACGCCAGCGGGCTGCCGGGCAGCAGCAGTTCGCCCGCCGGGACCAGCTCGCCGTCCTCGTCCGGCAGGGCCAGCGCACCGAGCCACGGCTCGTCGCCCGGAGCCAGATCGGCGTCCCGGACCAGCCCCAGGACCACCTCGGCCAGCTCGTCGGCGTCCAGGGCGTCCGCGTCCTCGTCCCAGATCTCCCCGGCGTCCAGGGAGGCGGCGACGGCGGCCCGCACCTGCGGGGTCGTCAGGATCGCGCGGGCCGTGGCCGGGAGCGCCCCGAGCTTCTCCAGCAGCGGGTGCGCCGCATCCGGGTGCGCCACCTTCAGCCCCAGCCGGGCCAGGCTCGCGGGGGTGTCCGCGCCGGGCAACAGGATGTGCCGGGGCCCGATCGAGGTACGGCCGTCGGCGAGCGGCACGGGCAGCCCGGACAGCCGGTCGGGGTCCACCCCGGCGAGGCTGTCGTAGAGCCGGTGCCACCATTCGGGCGTCCGCTCGATGCCCGCGATCCGCTCGATGGCATCACCCAGCGGGAGCCGGCCCACGCCCAGGGTGCGCAGCTCGGCGCGGCGCTCCAGGCCCGCCGGCAGCAGCGTCGGCAGGACCTCGGCCAGGACGCGCACGGTGTCGGCGCCCGCACCCTCCACCACCTCGGCCTCGAAGGGGCGCAGGGCGGCGCGCTCCTCGGCGTGCTCGGGCGGAGCGGCCGGTGCGAGGAAGGCCGTACGGGGGAGACGCCGCAGGACGGCGGCGCGCAGGGCCCCGTCGAGCTCGCCCTTGCCGAGCGGGCCGGGCACCAGCTCCACGAGGTCGGTGGTCACCGGGTCCCAGGCGCCGAGGAGTTCGGCGTACGCGTCGGCCGCGCGCTCCACGAGGAAGTCGGTCAGCGGTCCCGGCGCGGGGTGCCGGCGCGCGGTGTCCAGCGGCAGGGTCGCGATGAGCAGCGCCGGGATGCCCAGCGGCTCGTCGGTGGGGGTCGGCGCGTGCACCACGGGCGCCGTGACCGGGCGTACCGGGGCGCCGTCGGAGTCGACGGGCACGGCCCAGGAGACGGCCCAGGCGGGCCGCAGCCGCTCCTCGACGGGCCGGTCGGCGAGCAGCGCCCGCTCGAGGGGGCCGCCGTGGCGGACGGTGCGCCAGCGGTGGGTGACGGTGCCGGATGCGGTGGTGTCCTCGATGACGGTGTACGGGCCCTCGTCGCGCCGGTACAGCGTGCGCGTGCCGCCGGACGTGCTGCTCGACGGTGTCTCGACGACGACCTCGCGCAGTCCGGGCAGGGTGAGCAGCAGGGCGTCGTCGATGCCCGCGAGCAGCCGCTCCACCAGCCCCTCGGCGGCGGCGTCGCGCAGCGGGAGGACCACGACGGTGTCGTAGCCCTCGGGGGCGGTGCCCTCGGCGGGCAGCGGGAGGCGCAGCAGCGGAACGTGTCCGTCGCGGCGGCGCAGTTCGTCGCCGAGGCCGGGGCTGCCGACGGCGGCGTCCCGGGCCAGTTCGCGGGCCTCGGCCAGCGACCAGCGGACACCGCCGTGGCGGCCGAGCACGGCGGGCTCGTCGGAGACGGCCAGGACGGCCGCGAAGCCGACGCCGAAGCGGCCGACGCTGTCCCCGGAGGGCTCGCGCTTGGCCGAGGCGCGCAGGGTGCTCAGCGACTCCACGCCCGTCGCGTCCAGCGGGGCACCGGTGTTGGCGACGGCCAGCAGCGCGTGCCCGCCCTCGCCGGGGTGCAGGGTGAGGCGCAGCCGGCCGGGCACCTTGGCTCGGGCCGCGGCGTCGGCGGCGTTCTGCGCCAGCTCGATGACGAGCCGGTCGCGGTAGCCGCCGAGCGCGAGGTCCTCCTCGGCGTTGGCGTCCTCGCGGAACCGGGCCGGGCCCGCACCCCACGCGTCGAGCACCCCGCGCCGCAGCCGGGCCGTGCCGAAGGGGTCCACGCCGCTCTGGGCCGCCGTCACTCGCACGCTCACGCCGCTGCCTCCATGATTCGCCTCCGGAACCCTGAAGGTACCGCGTGCCGGAGACCCCCTACGCCGTGGCCGTGAGGTGGGCGAACACCACGACATCGTGACCCGGTGCCGGTCCGGAGTGAGGTTGCCGCCCCAGGTGATCAGGCGGAGCTCGGCCCTGCCGCGAAGGTCCCGGGCCGCGTGAGCGCCGTGGGTGCCGTGTGTGCCGTAGGCGCGCCGTGGTGCGCGGTCGTGAACGCCGAAGCCCCCGGTGACATCGCGTCACCGGGGGCCTGCGGTCGTACGGGGCAGCGGGTGGTGGTTACAGCTTCTCGATCACGTAGTCGACGCAGGCCGTCAGCGCCTGGACGTCCGCCGGGTCGATCGCCGGGAACATCGCGATGCGGAGCTGGTTGCGGCCGAGCTTGCGGTACGGCTCGGTGTCCACGATCCCGTTGGCGCGCAGCACCTTGGCGACGGCGGCCGCGTCGATGTCTTCCGAGAAGTCGATCGTGCCGATGACGGAGGAACGCTTGTCGGCGTCCACGACGAACGGGGTCGCGTACTTCGACGCCTCCGCCCAGCCGTACAGGTTGCGCGCGCTGGCCGCCGTACGTCCGGTCGTGAACTCCAGGCCGCCCTGGCTGTTCATCCACTCCAGCTGCTGGTCCAGCAGGAACAGGGTGGACAGCGCCGGGGTGTTGTAGGTCTGGTTCTTCAGCGAGTTGTCGATCGCCGTCGGCAGCGAGAAGAACTCCGGGATGTGCCGGCCGGACGCGTGCACACGGGCCGCGCGCTCCAGGGCCGCCGGGGAGAACGCCGCCAGCCACAGGCCGCCGTCCGAGGCGAACGACTTCTGCGGGGCGAAGTAGTAGACGTCCGTCTCGGTGATGTCCACCGGCAGACCGCCGGCACCCGAGGTCGCGTCCACCAGAACGAGGGCCCCCTCGTCGGCGCCCGCGACGCGCTTGATCGGCGCCGCCACACCCGTCGAGGTCTCGTTGTGGGTGTACGCGTACACGTCCACGCCCGCCTCGGCCACCGGCTCCGGGTGCGTACCCGGCTCCGAGGAGATCACGGACGGCGCGTCCAGCCACGGCGCGAGCTTCGCGGCCGTGGCGAACTTCGAGGAGAACTCGCCGAAGGTGAGGTGCTGGGACTTCTGCTCGATCAGACCGGCGGTCGCGATGTCCCAGAAGGCGGTGGAGCCGCCGTTGCCCAGGATCACCTCGTACCCCTCGGGGAGGGAGAAGAGGTCCCGGAGGCCCTGGCGCACCGAGCCGACCAGGTTCTTGACCGGGGCCTGGCGGTGTGAGGTTCCGAGCAGGGAGGTACCGGTGGCGGCGAGGGCGTCCAGCGCCTCGGTCCGCACCTTGGAGGGGCCCGCGCCGAAGCGTCCGTCGGCGGGCTTGATGTCAGCGGGAATCTGGATCTCAGCCACGAGCGGAGCGTATCGGGTCCCGGTCCGCGTTTCGGAAGCGCGTCCACCGGGTGAGACGGCTCCGGCCGGTGGGAGGCTGGGGCCGTGACCTCACCCGGTGAACTCGAACGGACCTTGCGGGAGAACCTGCGCGGGGATGTCGACTTCGGCGCCGCCGCACGGGCCCTGACCACCATGGACGCCTCCAACTACCGCCGCGTGCCGGTCGGCGTGGTCGCCCCGCGCGACGCCGACGACGTGGCGGCCGCCCTCGCCGTGTGCGCCGCGGCCGGGGTGCCCGTCGTGCCGCGCGGCGGCGGGACCTCCATCGCGGGCCAGGCCACCGGGGTGGGCGTGGTGCTCGACCTCACCCGGCACATGAACGCCCTCGTATCGGTGGACCCAGCGGCCATGACCGCCGTGGTCCAGCCGGGACTGGTCCTCGACCGGCTGCGGGACGCCGTGCGCCCGTACGGTCTGACCTTCGGGCCCGACCCGTCCACGCACTCCCGCTGCACCCTCGGCGGCATGATCGGCAACAACGCGTGCGGGGCCCACTCGGTGGCCTGGGGCACCACCGCCGACAACGTCACCGAGCTGGCGGTGACGGCGTACGGGGGCACCGCCCACCGGATCGGCACGGGCTGGGCGGGCGCCCCCGACGGGCTGCGGGAGCTCGTCACCGGGCACCTCGGGCTGCTGCGCACCGGGATGCCGCCCGCCTTCTCGCGGCGCATCTCCGGCTACGGCGGCCTCGACGCGCTGCTGCCCGAGCACGGGGTGCAGCTGGCGCGGGCGTTCTGCGGGAGCGAGGGCACGCTCGGGGTGGTGACGGAGGCGGTCGTGCGCCTGGTGGAGGCGCCGCGCGCGCCGGTGCTCGCGGTGCTCGGGTACGCGGACGAGAGCGCGGCGGCGGAGGCCGCGGCGGGGCTGCTGCGGTACGGGCCGCTGACGGTGGAGGGGATGGCCGAGGACCTGGTCGGGGGCGGGGCCCCGGAGCTGCCGCGGGGCGGGGCGTGGCTGTTCGTCGAGATGCCGGACGAGGGCGGGGCGCGGGCACTGCTGCGGGCCGCCGACCCGCTCGACGCGACGGTCGTCACCGACCCGGCGGGACAGCGGGCCCTGTGGCGGATCCGCGAGGACGCGGCCGGCACGGCGACCCGGATGTCCGACGGCACCATGGCCTGGCCGGGGTGGGAGGACTGCGCGGTGCCGCCGGCCCGGCTGGGGGCGTACCTGCGGGAGTTCCGGGCGCTGCTGGCGGCGCACGGGCTGCGCGGATCCCCGTACGGGCACTTCGGCGAGGGCTGCGTCCACGTACGGATCGACTTCGACCTGGTGTCGGCGGCGGGCATCGCCCGCTTCCGGACCTTCTCCGAGGAACTGGCCGATCTGGTCGTCGCGCACGGCGGCTCCCTCTCGGGGGAGCACGGGGACGGGCAGGCGCGGGCGGAGCTGCTGCCGAAGATGTACGGGGCGCAGGCGGTCCGGCTCTTCGGCGCGTACAAGGACGTGTGGGACCCGGCGGGCGGCATGAACCCCGGGATGCTGGTCAGGCCGGCCCGGCTGGACGAGAACCTGCGTTTCGCGGTGCTGCCGGCCACGTCGTTCGCGGGCGAGGTCGCGCGGTGCGTCGGCGTAGCGAAATGCCGGACCACGGATACGGGCGGCGGCGCCTCGGTGATGTGCCCGTCGTACCGGGTCACGGGCGAGGAACGGCACTCCACGCGCGGCCGGGCCCGGCTGCTGCACGAGATGCTGGCCGGGGAGATCGTGACGGACGGCTGGCGCTCGGCGGAGGTCGCCGAGGCGCTGGACCTGTGCCTGGGGTGCAAGGGCTGCCGCAGCGACTGCCCGGTCGGCGTGGACATGGCCGCGTACAAGGCGGAGTTCCTGCACCGGCACTGGGCGGGCCGGATCCGCCCGCTGTCCCACTACACGCTGGGCGGCCTGCCGGGCTGGCTCCGGCTGACCGCCCGCCTGCGGGCGGCGGGGGCGGCCAACGCCCTGGCCCGGTGGGTCCCGGTGCCGGGGCTGGGGCGGGACGGCGTCGGCGGCCTGCCGGAGGTGGCGCGGGAGCCGTTCACACGGTGGTGGCGGCAGCGGGGGTCGGCGGGGGCCCGGGGGTCTGTGGGGTCGGCGGGCGCGGCGGGGTCGGGGGCATCCGTCGTCCTGTGGCCGGACACCTTCACCGAGTACCTGAACCCCGCGGCCGGCCGGGCGGCCGTACAGGTGCTCCGGGCGGCCGGGCTCGACGTCGAGGTGCCCGCCGCCGGCCGGGTGTGCTGCGGCCTGACGTACGTCTCCACCGGCCGCCTCGACCGTGCCCGCCGGGTTCTGCGCCGGACGCTGGACGCACTGGACGCACGGGGGGAGGTGCGGGGACCCCTCGTGGTCCTGGAACCGAGCTGTGCGGCGGCCCTGCGCACCGACCTGCCCGCGCTGCTTCCCGACGACCCCCGCGCGGCCCGCGTCGCGGCGGCGGTGCGGACCTTCGCCGAGACCCTGGAGGAGTACGCCCCGGCCTGGCGGCCGCCGCGCCTGGACCGGACGGTGGTCGGCCAGACCCACTGCCACCAGCACGCGGTCCTCGGGGACGGCCCCGACCGGCGGCTGCGCGAGCGCGCCGGGCTGGTGGGGGAGCTCAGCGGCGGGTGCTGCGGGCTGGCGGGGAACTTCGGCTTCGAGCCCGGGCACCACGAGGTATCGGTGGCCTGCGCGGAGGAACAGCTGCTGCCGTCCCTGCGCGCGGCCCCGCCGGACGCCGTGATCCAGGCGGACGGGTTCTCGTGCCGTACGCAGATCGCGCAGCTGGGCGGGGTCCGGGCCCGGCACCTGGCGGAACTCCTCGCCGAGGGGTTGTGACACCCAGTTGTAAGGCAGGAAATGCGGCAACACTCCTTACCGCCCCTTAGTCTGGAGAGATGCCCGCACCTTCCTCTTCGTCCCCGGCGACCTCGCCCACGGCCGCCGGCGAACCGGCGGCGGCTCCGTCGCCCGCCCAGGGCGCCGCTTCCGCTTCCGCTACCGGCTCTGTGGCTGCTTCCGCTTCCGCTTCCGCTTCCGGTTCCGGCTCCGGACTCGGTCCCGTGGCGCTGGTGATCTCGGCGGGCATCTCGGTGCAGTTCGGCGCCGCCCTCGCGGTCATGATCATGCCGAGGGCGGGCGCGGCGGGCGTGGTCACCCTGCGCCTCGCCGCCGCCGCGGTCGTGCTGCTGCTCCTGTGCCGGCCGAAGGTGCGCGGCCACTCCCGTTCCGACTGGGGCACGGTGCTCGCCTTCGGTCTCGCCATGGCCGGTATGAACGGCCTCTTCTACCAGGCCATCGACCGGATCCCGCTCGGCCCGGCCGTCACCCTGGAGGTCCTCGGGCCGCTCGCGCTCTCGGTCGTCGTCTCCCGGCGCCTGGTCAACCTCCTGTGGGCCGGCCTCGCGCTCGGCGGCGTGGTCCTGCTGTCCGCGCACGGCGGGGGCGGACTCGGCTTCGGCTCCCTCGACCCGCTGGGCGCGGCGTACGCGCTCGGGGCGGGCGCGATGTGGGCGGCGTACATCGTGTTCAGCGCGCGGACCGGCCGCCGCTTCCCGCAGGCGGACGGACTGGCCCTGGCGATGGCGGTGGCCGCGGTCGTCTCGCTGCCGCTGGGCATCGCCGAAGCGGGCTCGGACCTGCTGGTGCCGAGCACCCTGGCCCTCGGCCTGGGCGTGGCCGTCCTCTCCTCGGTCCTCCCGTACACCCTGGAACTGCTCGCGCTGCGGCGGATGCCGGCCCCGACCTTCGCGATCCTGATGAGCCTGGAGCCGGCCATCGCCGCCACCGCGGGCTTCCTCGTCCTGAACCAGGCCATGTCCGCACTGGACGCGCTGGCCATCGCCCTCGTGATCGCGGCCAGCATGGGCGCGGTCCGCTCGCAGATCCGGAAGAGGTCCGCCTGATGGACGTCGCCACCTACCTGGACGCGGTCCCGGAGGCCCGCAGGCCTGCCCTGGTCCGGCTGCGGGAGCTGTGCCTGGAGGAGCTGACCGGCTTCGAGGAGCACATCGCGTACGGGATGCCGGCGTACGTGCGGGCGGGCGGGACCGACGGCGAGATCGCCTGGGCGAACCAGAAGCAGTACATCTCCTTCTACCTCATGCGCACCGACATCCGGGACGCCTTCGCGGACCGCCTCGCCCCCCACGACATGGGCAAGGTGTGCCTCCGCTTCCGCAACCCGGCCAAGGTCGACTTCGACCTCCTCCGGGACCTCCTGCGAGCGACGGCCCGGGCGGGCCCGGGGCAGACCTGCTGAAGGCGGTAGGGGGCTTCGCGCGCGCGGGGCTCTGACGGTTGGCCACGCGCTACGCACGTCTCGGCGTCAGATGCGCTGCCGCCCGCAGATCAGTGCTGGATGAGGCCGCCGACCGCGCCGTTCGGCTCCGGCCGGAGTCGGCCGCCGGTGATGCGGACCGCGTAGAAGATGCCGAGGTTCTGGTGGTCCGGGCTGAGCGGACCAGGGCTTCCTCAACTGGACGATGAACCTCGCCCGCCGGCCGTAGACCACCTGCCCGGCCGGCCGCGGGGGACCGGCCGGGCAGGGTCGCGGGCTCAGCCGAGCGGGAGGTCCACGTAGGACGGTGTGGCCTCCGGGGAGGTGAACGCCAGGGTCGCGCGCGGCAGGTTGGCGTCGCCGTAGAAGGGGTCGCGGGCGTCGATCACCAGCATCAGCCGGTGGCCGCGCGGTACGTCGTAGGCCGTGGCCTGGAGTTCGATGTCCGCGCTGATCAGGCTGTCGGGCGGGGAGTCGAGGTCGGTGTACGGGGCGTTCGTGATCATGTGCGCCGTCCCGTCGGGCGCGGTGTCGAGGAGGTACGCGACGAAGGTGGATCCGGGGTTCGCCGCCCGGTACGTCACGCGCAGCCGCGGTATGCCGCGCAGCCGGACGGTCTCCCCGGCCGGGTCCGCGGTCCACACGGCGGCGACGGTGCGGTCGATGTCCTGGGTCCGGTAGGTCTTCGGGCGGCCGGCGATCTCCGCGTAGCCGGACTGCACCACCTTGTCGGCGACGGTCGCCGGGGTGTCCACCCCGCACAGCACGGTCGACGTCCAGCCGGCCTGCGGCTCCTCGCCGAGGTCGCCGTCGTCCGCCAGGTGCAGCCGCTCCACGCGTTCGGTGAGCGAGGGCCAGGTGGGGCGGGGTTCGAGGGTCTTGCTCCACATGATCTCGCCGAGCACCTGCCCCTCGGCGTCGATGCCGTTGTCGATCTCCTTGAGGTGGTGGTCGAGCCAGCGGTGGGCGTCCGTCCAGATCCGGTTGGGCAGGCCGAGCATGCCGGTCATCTCGGGCCCGGAGTGGTCGCCGATGGAGACGGCGAGGCGTTTGGGGCCGGTCAGTTCGTTGAACATCTTCAGGGTCTGGTTGGGCGGGAAGAGCGTCTCGTGCCAGGCGTGCGAGAAGAAGACCGGTACCTGGCGGCGGTTGAGCTCCTTGATGTGGGAGAAGGGCGAGCGGGTCTCCGCCCAGCGCAGGGTGCCCTGGACGTCGCGGTTGGCGAGGACGTTGTCGAAGACGCTCTGCGTCTGCGGGCTCAGCCGGGCCTTCGCGGCCGCGTCGAGCAGGGCCCGTACGGCTGCGACGTGCCGGGTGGAGTTCTCGTAGAAGGCCTCCCCGAGGTCGCCCCACGTGCTGAGCGCGACGACGGCGTCCACGCGGGTGTCGTGCGCGGCGACGAGTTGGCTGATGCCCGAGCCGTACGAGTCCCCGAGGAAGCCGATCCTCGTCACGGGGCCGGTGCTGCGCTCGACGAGGTGCTCCAGGGCGCGGCTGCCGTCGGCGATGTCGAGCGGGCCCGCGACGTCGACCTGGCCCTCGGAGCCGGCGAATCCGCGGGTGGAGTAGGCGAGGACGTTGTAGCCGCGGGCGGCGAAGAGGGAGGCCTGGACGGCGTACGGGAGCCAGCCCAGGCTCGACCACGGCGAGGGCATGACGATCGCGGGGCGGGGCTGGGTCCCGGTGTGCCGCCAGAGCGCGGCGTCGAGCAGGTCCCCGTCGGCGCCGGTGACCTTGCCGCGGGTGAACACGGCGACCGAGCGGACCTCGGCGATCTCGGCGGCCCGGGCGGGGGCGAGGCCGGTGACGTCGCCGCTCTCCAGGGCGGCGACGAAGGCGGTGAGGGCGGTCGCGTCGAGTTCGGGATAGAGGGAGAAGGGAGTTCGGGCGGCTGGAGTCACGGCAGTCCATCCTCTTCGTCGTCGTCGAGTGGTTCGAGTGACACGAACGTGGGGGTGTGGTGCGTGGTGTGTGCGCCCGTCCGGGCCGGAGCGGAGCGTTCAGTATCGGCGGGACATCCAGTGACGTATCGCGAGTTTCCGGGTTACGGCCGAAATCGCCCCCTCCGTGCCCACGGGCCGCCGCTCGCCGGGACCTGCGGCCGCCGGGTCGGGTGGCAACTGCCTTTGCCCTGTGCCGGTTTGGCGCGCGTGGCGGGAAGGCGTCGCCGCCGAAAAAAATCATGCAAGCGTGCTTGATTGTTTTCTCGGGTGCTGCCAGTGTTCCCTTCACGCCGAGAAGGGGAGCGCACCGTGCCCGATCCGTCCGCCGTCGACGCAGCCGTCGCCGTCCTCGCAGATCTACGCGAAGAGGGCAGCGAACTGGATTCCCTGGTAGGGGAGTTGCCCGACCCCGACTGGGCCCGGCCCACCCCCGCGCCCGGCTGGAGCATCGCCCACCAGATCGCCCACCTGCACTGGACCGACCGGGCCTCGCTGCTCTCCCTCACCGACGCCACCGCCTTCGGGCAGATGGTCGAGGAGGCCCTGAAAACCCCCGACACCTTCGTCGACGAGGGCGCGCGCGAAGGCGCGGAGCTGACACCCGCCGAGCTGCTCGCCCGCTGGCGGGCCACCCGCAGCGCCCTCGACGCGGCACTGGCCGCGGCTTCGCCCGACACCCGCTTCCCCTGGTACGGGCCGCCCATGAAGGCCGCCTCGATGGCCAGCGCCCGGCTGATGGAGACCTGGGCGCACGGCCAGGACGTCGCCGACGCACTCGGCGTGCGCCGCACCCCGACCGCGCGGCTGCGGCACGTGGCACGGATCGGCGTACGGGCCCGCGACTACGCCTACGCGGTGCGCGCCCTGCCCGCCCCCGCCGAGGAGTTCCGGGTGGAGCTGACGCCCCCCGACGGCGCGCAGGTGTGGACGTACGGCCCGCCGGACGCCCCGCAGCGGATCACCGGCCCGGCGCTCGACTTCTGCCTGCTGGTGACCCAGCGGGCCCATCGCGCCGACCTGGACCTGACCGCGACCGGCGCCGACGCGGACCGCTGGCTCGACATCGCCCAGGCCTTCGCCGGACCGGCCGGGCCCGGCCGGGAGCCGGGGGCCTCGCGGTGACCCGCCGCCCGCTGATCATCGGCAACGCCTCCGGCTTCTACGGGGACCGCTTCGACGCCGTGCGCGAGATGCTGACCGGCGGCCCGCTGGACGTGCTGACCGGGGACTACCTGGCCGAGCTGACCATGCTGATCCTGGGCCGCGACCGCCTGAAGAACCCGGACCTCGGCTACGCCAAGACCTTCCTGCGCCAGCTGGAGGAGGGACTCGGGCTCGCGCACGAGCGGGGCGTCCGGATCGTCGCGAACGCCGGCGGCCTCAACCCGGCCGGACTCGCCGACGCGGTACGGGACCTGGCCGCGAAGGCGGGCGTCCCGGTACGGGTGGCGCACGTCGAGGGAGACGACCTCACCGCGCGCACGGACGGGGCGCTGACGGCCAACGCCTACCTCGGCGGCGCGGGGATCACGGCCTGCCTGCGTGCGGGCGCGGACGTGGTGGTGACCGGCCGGGTCACCGACGCGGCGCTGGTCAGCGGCCCGGCGGCCTGGTGGTTCGACTGGGCCGCGGGCGACCACGACCGGCTGGCGGGGGCGGTGGCCGCGGGCCACGTCCTGGAGTGCGGCACCCAGGCCACCGGCGGCAACTACTCCTTCTTCGCCCGGCACGACGTCCGCCGCCCCGGCTTCCCGCTCGCGGAGATCGCCGAGGACGGCTCGGCGGTCATCACCAAGCACCCGGGCACGGGCGGAGCCGTCACCGCGGGCACCGTCACCGCCCAACTCCTCTACGAGACGCAGGGCGTCCGGTACCTCGGCCCCGACGTGACCACCCGCCTGGACACCGTCCGGCTGACCGACGAGGGCGCCGACCGCGTACGGATCACCGGAGTGCGCGGGGAGGCACCGCCGCCCGCCCTCAAGGTGGGCACGACCCGGATCGGCGGCTGGCGCAACGAGGTCGTCTTCGTCCTGACCGGCCTGGACATCGAGGCGAAGGCGGACCTCGTCCGCGCCCAACTCGCCGAGGTAGTGGAGGGCGTGGCCGATGCCGTCTGGACCCTGGCCCGTACCGACCACGAGGACGCCGGCACCGAGGAGACGGCCTCCGCCCTGCTGCGCCTGGTGGTCCGCGACCCCTCCCCGGACCGGGTGGGCCGCGCCCTGACCTCGACGGCGATCGAACTGGCCCTCGGCAGCTACCCGGGCTTCCATGTCACCGCCCCACCCGGCCCCGCCCAGCCCTACGGCGTCTTCACGTCCACCCTGATCCCGTCGCACGAGGTCCCCCACACGGCGGTCCTCCCGGACGGCACCCGACTCGCCGTCGCACCGACGGCCCCCACGGCACATGCAGCCCCGCCCGAGGACCCCGCCGCCCCGCCGGCGCGGGGATCCGGGGACGGATCCCCCGCTGTCCGGACCGCCCGGGCGCCGCTCGGGGCCGTGGCCGGGGCCCGCAGCGGGGACAAGGGCGGGGACGCCAACGTCGGGCTGTGGGTGGAGACCGGCCCCGCCTGGGACTGGCTGCACCGCACCCTCACCGTGGACGCCTTCCAGGCCCTGCTCCCCGAGACCGCGCAGCACGCGGTGACCCGGCACGAACTACCGCACCTGAAGGCCCTGAACTTCACCGTCACCGGCATCCTCGGCGACGGCGTCGCCTCGGGCCAGCGCTTCGACCCCCAGGCCAAGGCCCTCGGCGAATGGCTCCGCGCCCGCCACCTCGACATCCCCGTCGCTCTCCTCCCGGCCCCGGAGGCCACCCCATGACCCGCCTCGGCACCACCGTCGATCCGCACGCCCCCGAGCACGCGCGGGCCCGTACCGCCGCGCTGGAGCGCCTCGCCGCCCTCGACGCCGAACACGCCAAGGCGCTGGAGGGCGGCGGTGAGAAGTACACGGCCCGCCACCGGGCCCGCGGCAAGCTGCTCGCGCGCGAGCGGGTCGAGCTGCTCCTCGACCCGGACACCCCGTTCCTGGAGCTGTCCCCGCTCGCCGCATGGGGCAGCGACTATCCCGTCGGCGCCTCCATGGTCACCGGCATCGGCACCGTCGAGGGCGTCGAGTGCCTGGTCACCGCCAACGACCCCACCGTCCGCGGCGGCGCCTCCAACCCGTGGACGCTGAAGAAGGCGCTGCGCGCCAACGAGATCGCCCGGCAGAACCGCCTCCCCTGCATCAGCCTCGTGGAGTCCGGCGGCGCCGACCTGCCGTCGCAGAAAGAGATCTTCATCCCGGGCGGCGCGATCTTCCGCGACCTCACCCGGCTCTCGGCCGAAGGCATCCCGACCGTCGCCGTCGTCTTCGGCAACTCCACCGCCGGAGGCGCGTACATCCCCGGCATGTCCGACCACACCATCATGATCAAGGACCGCTCCAAGGTGTTCCTCGGCGGTCCGCCGCTGGTCAAGATGGCCACGGGCGAGGAGAGCGACGACGAGTCCCTCGGCGGTGCCGACATGCACGCCCGCACCTCCGGACTCGCCGACTACTACGCCCTCGACGAGTACGACGCGATCCGCCGGGCCCGCCGCGTGGTCGCCCGGCTCAACCAGCGCAAGCCGCAGGCGGACCCGCCCCGCTCCGAGGAACCCGTCCACGACCCCGAGGAACTCCTCGGCATCGTCCCGCCCGACCTCAAGACCCCCTTCGATCCGCGCGAGGTCATCGCCCGGATCGTCGACGCCTCCGACTTCGACGAGTTCAAGCCCCTGTACGGGCCGAGCCTCGTCACCGGCTGGGCCACCCTGCACGGCTACCCGGTCGGCATCCTGGCCAACGCGCAGGGCGTGCTGTTCAGCGCCGAGTCCCAGAAGGCCGCCCAGTTCATCCAGCTCGCCAACCAGCGCGACATCCCCCTCGTCTTCCTCCACAACACCACCGGCTACATGGTCGGCAAGGAGTACGAGCAGGGCGGCATCATCAAGCACGGCTCGATGATGATCAACGCGGTCGCCAACTCGAAGGTCCCGCACCTGTCCGTCCTCATCGGCGCGAGCTACGGCGCCGGCCATTACGGCATGTGCGGCCGCGCCTACGAGCCCCGCTTCCTCTTCGCCTGGCCCAGCGCCAAGTCCGCCGTGATGGGCCCCCAGCAGCTGGCCGGCGTGCTCTCCATCGTGTCCCGGCAGTCCGCCGCCGCGAAGGGGCAGCCGTACGACGAGGAGGCCGACGCCGGGATGCGCGCCTTCGTGGAGGCCCAGATCGAGTCCGAGTCCCTGCCGATGTTCCTGTCCGGGCGGCTCTACGACGACGGGGTCATCGACCCGCGCGACACCCGTACCGTCCTCGGCCTGTGCCTGTCGGCCGTCCACAACGCCCCCGTCGAGGGCGCCCGTGGCGGCTTCGGCGTCTTCCGGATGTGAGCCCGCACATGACGAACCTGACCTCCCTCCTCGTCGCGAACCGCGGAGAGATCGCCGTCCGGATCTTCCGCACCGCCCGCGCCCTGGGCCTGGCCACCGTCGCCGTCCACTCCGACCCGGACGCCGAAGCCCTGCACGTGCGCGACGCCGACGCGGCCGTACGGCTGCCCGGCGCGGCCCCCGCCGACACCTACCTGCGCGGCGACCTGATCATCAAGGCCGCCCTCGCCGCCGGCGCCGACGCCGTGCACCCCGGCTACGGCTTCCTCTCCGAGAACGCCGACTTCGCCCGCGAGGTCCTGGCCGCGGGACTCACCTGGATCGGCCCGCCCCCCGAGGCCATCGAGGCCATGGCCTCCAAGACCCGGGCCAAGGAACTGATGCGCGCCGCCGGGGTGCCGCTCCTCGACCCCGTCGACCCGGCCGCGGCCACCCCCGCCGACCTTCCCCTCCTCCTCAAGGCCGCGGCCGGCGGTGGCGGCCGCGGCATGCGCGTGGTCCGCGATCTCGACCAGCTCAAGGAGGCGCTCGACGCTGCCGTCGCCGAGGCCCGCTCGGCCTTCGGCGACGGCGAGGTCTTCGCCGAGCCCTATGTGGAACGCGGCCGCCACGTCGAGGTGCAGATCCTCGCCGACGCCCACGGCACCGTCTGGGCGCTGGGTACCCGCGACTGCTCCCTCCAGCGCCGGCACCAGAAGGTCATCGAGGAAGCTCCCGCACCGGGGCTGCCCCAAGCCCTGCGGGAGAGCCTGCACGCCGCTGCCGTGGCCGCCGCCCGAGCCGTCTCGTACGAGGGCGCGGGCACGGTCGAGTTCCTCGTCACCGACGACGGCCGCCCCTACTTCCTGGAGATGAACACCCGCCTCCAGGTCGAACACCCCGTCACCGAAGCCGTCTTCGGCCTGGACCTCGTCGCCCTCCAACTGCGGGTCGCCGAGGGCGTGGCCCTGCCCCCGGAGCCCCCGCGGCCCACCGGCCACGCCGTCGAGGCCCGCCTCTACGCCGAGGACCCCGCCCAGGACTGGCGCCCGCAGACCGGCGCCCTGCACACCCTCACCATCCCCGGCGAGGTCCGCGTCGACACCGGCTTCACCGACGGGGACACCGTCGGCATCCACTACGACCCCATGCTCGCCAAGGTCGTCGCCCACGCCCCCACCCGCGCCGAGGCCGTCCGGGCCCTCGCCCACGCCCTCGCCGGAGCCCGCATCCACGGGCTCACCACCAACCGCGAGCTCCTCGTACGCTCCCTGCGGCACCCGGAGTTCACCGCCGGGCAGCTCGACACCGGCTTCTACGAACGCCACCTCGACGCCCTCACCCACGACGCCCCGGACGCCACCGCGGCCGCCCTCGCCGCCGCCCTCGCCGAAGCGGCCCCCGCCGCGGACGCCCCCCTCGCCGCCCGCCTGGGCGGCTGGCGCAACGTCCGCTCCCAACCGCAGACCCGCCGCTACACCGCGGCCGGTACCGAGTACGAGGTCCAGTACCACCCGGTGAACCACCCCGGGATCCGGGTCCTGGCCGCCACCCCCGCCCTCGTCACCCTCGAAGTCGGGGGCATCCGGCGGGCGTTCCACGTGAAACAAAATTCGAACAAGACCGAGATCTACGTGGACTCCGCCCTCGGAGCCCACACCTTCACCCGCGTGCCCCGCTTCCCGGACCCCCAGGACCGCACGGAACCGGGCTCGCTGCTCGCCCCCATGCCCGGCACCGTCGTCCGCGTCGCCGAGGGCCTGGCCCCCGGCAGCGCCGTCACCGCCGGCCGGCCCCTGCTCTGGCTGGAGGCCATGAAGATGGAGCACCGCATCCTCGCTCCCGCCTCCGGCACGCTCACCGCGCTCCACGTCGCCACCGGCCAACAGGTCGAGTTCGGCGCCCTGCTCGCCGTAGTCCAGGAGGAACCGCAAGCATGAGCTCCGTCATCGAAACCGAAGAGCACCAGGCCCTGCGCACCGCCGTCGCCGCCCTCGGGCAGCGCTACGGCCGCGAGTACCTCGCCCGCGTCGCCCGCGAGGGCGGCCACCCCGACGAGCTGTGGGCCGACGCCGGGAAGCTCGGCTACCTCGGGGTCAACCTCCCAGAGGAGTACGGCGGCGGAGGCGGCGGCATCGCCGAACTCTCCATCGTCCTCGAAGAACTCGGGGCCGCGGGCTGCCCCCTGCTCATGATGGTCGTCTCGCCCGCCATCTGCGGCACGGTCATCGCCCGCTTCGGCACCGAGGCCCAGAAGCAGGCCTGGCTGCCGGGCCTCGCCGACGGCAGCCGCACCATGGCCTTCGGCATCACCGAACCCGACGCCGGATCCAACTCCCACCGGATCACCACCACGGCCCGCCGCGACGGCGACGACTGGATCCTCACCGGCCGCAAGGTCTTCATCTCCGGCGTGGACATCGCCGACGCCACCCTCATCGTCGGCCGCACCGAGGACGCCCGCACGGGCAGCCTGAAGCCCTGCCTGTTCATCGTGCCCCGCGATGCGCCCGGCTTTGGCCGCACCGTCATCGACATGGAACTCCAGGCGGCGGAGAAGCAGTTCGAGCTCACCCTGGACGAGGTGCGGCTGCCCGGCTCCTCCCTCGTCGGCGACGAGGACGCGGGCCTGCTCCAGCTGTTCGCCGGTCTCAACCCCGAGCGGATCATGACGGCCGCCTTCGCCATCGGGATGGGCCGCCACGCCCTGGCCAAGGCCGTGGACTACGCGAAGACCCGCCAGGTGTGGAAGCAGCCCATCGGCTCGCACCAGGCCGTGGCGCACCCGCTGGCCCAGGCGCACATCGAGCTGGAACTGGCCCGCCTGATGATGCAGAAGGCTGCCCGCCTGTATGACGCGGGGGACGACATGGGGGCGGGCGAGGCGGCGAACATGGCGAAGTACGCGGCGGGTGAGGCGTGCGTGCGGGCGGTGGACCAGTCGGTCCACACTCTCGGCGGCAACGGCCTCACCCGCGAGTACGGCCTCGCCTCCCTGATCACCGCGTCCCGCGTGGCCCGCATCGCCCCGGTCAGCCGGGAGATGATCCTCAACTTCATCTCCCACCAGACCCTGGGCCTCCCCAAGTCCTACTGACGGTGTGCGGTACGCGGCCCGGCCGGTGTGGTGGCTGGTGTGGTGTGCCGGGCCCTGCCCGCACCCGGGCAGGGGCGGCCCGCGCAGCGCACCGCACCCGCGTACCCTCCCGGAAGGACCACGCCCGGGTCTGCCGGGGAAACCCCACCGCACACCGCTCCGGAGGAGACATGGCCCCACTCGTGCACGCCGCCCAGGCGACCGGCATCGCCACCCTCACCCTGGACTCCCCGGGCAACCGCAACGCCCTCTCCGCCGGCCTCGTCGCAGAACTCCGCGCCGCCCTCGCCTCCGCGGCCGCGGACCCCGCCGTCCGGGCGGTCGTCCTCACCCACACCGGGAACACCTTCTGCGCCGGGGCCGACCTCAAGTCCCCCTGCGACCCGGCCCACTTCGTGGCGCTGCTGCGCGAGACGGCCGAGCTGGCCAAGCCCGTGGTCGCCCGGGTCACCGGTCACGTGCGCGCCGGCGGCCTCGGGCTGCTCGGCGTCTGCGACATCGCCGCCGCCGGACCGCAGTCCTCGTACGCGTTCACCGAGACCCATCTCGGCCTCGCCCCGGCGGTGATCTCCATGCCACTGCTGCCGCGCCTCGACCCGCGGGCCGCCGCACGCTACTTCCTCACCGCCGAGGCCTTCGACGCGGCCGAGGCCGCCCGGATCGGCCTGCTCACCCTGCACGCCGAGGACGTGGACGCCGCCCTGCGGCCCGTACTCGCCGGCCTGCGCAAGGCCTCCCCGCAGGGGCTGGCCGCGACCAAGGCGCTGACGGCCGCCGCCGTACGCGAGGCGCTCGTGCGCGACGGCTCCCGGCTCACCGAGCTGTCCGCGGGACTGTTCGCCTCGGACGAGGCCCGCGAGGGCATCACCGCCCGCTTCGAGCGCCGGGAACCGTCATGGTCGCTGTGACCGGCCCCAAGCAGGCGCGCAGCCGCGTCACCCGCCGCCACCTCCTGGAGGCGGCCGTGTCCTGCCTGGCGGAGCACGGTTGGGCCGGTTCGACCGTCTCGGTCGTCGCCGAACGGGCCGGGGTCTCGCGCGGTGCCGCCCAGCACCACTTCCCGACCCGCGAGGACCTGTTCACCGCGGCCGTCGAGTACGTCGCCGAGGAGCGCTCCACCGCCCTGCGCGAGCTGTTCCACGCCGGCCCGGCCGACCGTCCGGCCGCGGTGGAGGCGCTCGTCGACCTGTACACCGGCGCGCTCTTCCGGGCCGCGCTCCAGCTGTGGGTGGCGGCCTCCAACGAGGAGCAACTGCGCCCGCAGGTCACCGAGCTGGAGGCCAGGGTCGGCCGCGAGACGCACCGCATCGCCGTCGAGCTGCTGGGCGCGGACGAGTCGGTGCCGGGCGTACGGGAGACCGTGCAGGGCCTGCTGGACATGGCACGGGGCCTGGGCCTGGCCAACGTGCTGACCGACGACACGGCGCGCCGGGCCCGGGTGGTGGCCCAGTGGTCGCGCATCCTCGACGCGGCCCTGGGCTGAGGCGCGGGAACGCCGAGGGCGCCGCACCCCGCGAGCGGGATGCGGCGCCCTCGGCGACAGCCGACCGCTACGCGGTCTCGGCGATGTCCGCGTAGCCCTCGATCTCCTGCGGGTTGCGCCGCCCCGGCCCGATGTAGCGGGCCGACGGCCGCACCAGGCGGCCCGTGCGCTTCTGCTCCAGGATGTGCGCCGACCAGCCGGCGGTACGGGCGCAGCTGAACATCGAGGTGAACATGTGCGCCGGGACCTCGGCGAAGTCCAGCATGATCGCGGCCCAGAACTCCACGTTCGTGGCGAGGACCCGGTCGGGGCGGCGCGCGTGCAGTTCCTCCAGCGCGGCCTTCTCCAGTGCGGCGGCCACCTCGTAGCGCGGCGCGTCCAGCTCCTTGGCCGTGCGCCGCAGCACGCGGGCGCGCGGGTCCTCGGCGCGGTAGACGCGGTGCCCGAAGCCCATCAGCCGCTCGCCCTTGTCGAGGGCCTTCTTCACGTACGCCACGGCGTCGCCGGTGCGCTCGATCTCCTCGATCATGCCGAGGACGCGGGACGGCGCCCCGCCGTGCAGCGGGCCCGACATGGCGCCGACCGCGCCGGACAGCGCCGCGGCGACGTCCGCGCCGGTCGAGGCGATCACCCGTGCGGTGAAGGTGGAGGCGTTCATGCCGTGCTCGGCGGCGGAGGTCCAGTAGGCGTCGACGGCCTTGACGTGCCGCGGGTCGGGCTCGCCCCGCCAGCGGATCATGAACCGCTCGACCACGGACTCGGCCTTGTCGATCTCCCGCTGCGGCACCATGGGCAGGCCCTGGCCGCGGGCGGACTGGGCGACGTACGACAGCGCCATCACGGCCGCGCGCGCGAGGTCGTCGCGGGCGGTCTCCACGTCGATGTCCAGCAGCGGCTTCAGGCCCCACACGGGGGCGAGCATGGCGAGCGCGGACTGGACGTCGACGCGGATGTCACCGGAGTGGACCGGAATGGGGAAGGGCTCGGCGGCAGGCAGGCCGGGGTTGAAGGCACCGTCGACCAGCAGGCCCCAGACGTTCCCGAAGGAGACGTGGCCGACGAGGTCTTCGATGTCGACGCCCCGGTAGCGGAGCGACCCGCCTTCCTTGTCGGGCTCGGCGATCTCCGTCTCGAACGCGACGACCCCTTCGAGCCCGGGTACGAAGTCGGACATCAGGCGGCTCCTCAGATAGTGCGAACACGCGCGGCTCCCGGCGTGACTCGCGGTCCGGCGCGGTCATCCCCGTTGATGCCCGGCACGGCCGTCGGTCACCCACTCGGGGACCTTCGGACCGGCCCCAAGATTTTGGCCGTTCCGCCCCGGCTGCGGAAGCGTGACATACGGCACACCGTCACCGGTCCCGCTGGGGCAGGATGGCCAGCGTGACCGATCAGGACATTGACCCCGCCACGATGCGCTTGCAGTACCGCTCGGAGATCGTCGACGAGGGGAGTCTCGCCGAGAATCCGATGGACCAGTTCGCCCTCTGGTTCCAGCAGGCCGCCGACTCCCGCCTCTTCGAACCGAACGCCATGGTCGTATCGACGGCCACCCCCGACGGACGTCCCAGCTCGCGGACGGTGCTGATGAAGCAGTTCGACGGCCGGGGCTTCGTCTTCTTCACCAATTACGCCTCCCGCAAGGGCCGCGAGGTGGCCGAGAACCCGCACGTCGCGCTGCTCTTCCCGTGGCACCCCATCGCCCGTCAGGTGATCGTCACCGGTACGGCGGCCAGGATCGGCCGCGACGAGACGGCGGCGTACTTCCGCTCGCGCCCGCACGGCTCGCAGCTGGGCGCCTGGGCGAGCGAGCAGTCCAGCGTGATCGGCTCCCGCGGCGAGCTGGACCGCCGGTACGCGGAGCTGGAGGCCCGCTACCCGGAGGGCGAGCAGGTGCCGGTCCCGCCGGAGTGGGGCGGCCTGCGCGTGGTGCCGGAGGCGGTGGAGTTCTGGCAGGGCCACGAGAACCGCCTGCACGACCGGCTGCGCTACACCCGGGACGGGGACGAGTGGCACGTCGAGCGGCTCTGCCCGTAGGCGGGGTCCGCCCGGGCCGGGGAACGCAGGCGACCCGCGGGCTCTGGTCTCTCCCCTGCAGTGGGAGAAGCCGGCCGGACGTACCGGCGAGCCCGCGGGTCGGGTGACTGCTTGGGATGGGCGCCTGGCGATCCCGCCGGGCACCGCACTGGGTGCGTGCGACGACGGGCGTTTAGCCCGCAGTCACCTCACGCGTCCGGTTTCCGTACATTTCGGGAACCACCTCCCTTCTCGTGTACGGCAGAGCCTAGGAGCACCCGCGGCGGGGCACAAGCAAATATTTCTCCGGACCCGAAATGGATCATTACCGGACATTCGGGGGAATGGGGTGTGGGCTGCGTCACGTTCCAGTTCAATGATCTGACGTGCCGCACACGCGAACACCTGCAGGGGGTGCCAGGTGACTGCTTTCGGACGTAACGAGGCCACCGACGATCTGCTCGCAGCGCTGCTGGACGGGATGGACGCCGCACTGTGCGCGTTCGACTCCGACGGGGTGATCACCCACTGGAACCGCGAGGCCGAGCGGATCCTCGGCTGGACCGCCACCGAGGCCGTGGGGCGCAGGGGCTTCGAAGGATGGGCGGTACGGGCCGCCGACGCGCACGACATCCAGGACGGGCTGATGGCCGCCCAGCACCTGTCCGGCCGCCAGGTGAACGAGTTCGCGCTGCTGACCAAGGACGGCGGCCGCGTCCTCGTACGGACCCAGTCCGCGGGAGTACCTGGCGCCGACGGGAAGCCCGCCGGCGTGTACTGCGCCTTCACCGAGGTGCACGCCCAGATCGACCTGGAACGCTCCATCGCCCTGAGCGAGGCCCTGATGGACGACGCCTCGTGGGGTGTCGTCCTGGTCGATGTCGACCTGCGGCCCGCCGTGGTCAACGGGCACGCCGCGCAGGCCTTCGGGACCGGCCGCACCGCGCTGCTCGGCCGGCCGCTCGGGGAGCTGCTGACCCAGGGCGTCGAGGAGCTGGAGGGCGCCCTCCAGCACGTGCTGGCCGAGGGGGCCCCGCCCGCGCCCGTGGAGGTGTGGGTGTCGGTGCGCACCCCGGAGGGCGAGCGGCGCAGGTGTTGGCGGTGCGGGTTCCTGCGGCTGGCCTCCCCGCTCGCGGAGGAGCCCGTACCGCTGGGGGTGGGCTGGCTGTTCCAGGACGTCACCGAGGCCCGTCAGGAGCAGCTGGACACCGCGCAGCTCAGGTTCCGCGCGCACCAGCTCCACCGTGCGGGCCGGGCCGCCGCCGAGTGCGAGGACCCGGCCGAGGCCGCCGCCGTCCGCCTGGACTTCGCCCTGGCCGGTTTCGCCGAGCAGGCGCTGCTGGACGTACTGGACCCGTCGGCCGACCCCGAGCGGCGAAGGCTCGTGCGGTCGGCCGCGTCGCCGCCGGTGCTGCCGGGCCCCGGGTCGATCCCCGTGCGCTACGCGGCCGGGCACCCGGCGCTGCAAGCACTGGACCGGATGGGCTCGGTGCGGACCAGTGCTCCGCGCGGGGAGCCGGACGCGCAGTGGGCGCGGGCCCGCCAGTGGCCCGAGGGCGCGGCGCACGTGCTGTGCACGGTGCTGCGGAGCCGGGGCCGGACCCTGGGCGCGCTGACGTTCCTGCGCGGGCCCTCGCGGCCGGCCTTCGAGCGCGCGGACGCGGAGTACGCGGAGGAGGTGGCGGCCCGCGTCGCGGCCGACCTGGACCTCGCGGCGGGTCCTGTCGGCCCGGACAGGGCGACCTCCTAGTCCGGGCCGCCCCGGAGGCCGGGCCGTCTCTAGTGGCGGAAGAAGATCCGGTCGCCGTACTGCTGCATCACGCGGCCGTTCCACTCGTGGCCGCCGTCGACGTTGCCCGAACGCAGCAGCGGGGGCTCCAGCCCGCGGGCGGCGAGTTCGCCGGCCGCTGCCGCCATGACCGCCTGCATGATCGCGCTGGTCACGACGGTGGAGGCGGGGGCGAAGGGCGCGTCGATGCCGTCGATGCTCAGCTCGGCGTCGCCGACCGCGATCTTGCTGTCGAGGACCACGTCGCAGTGGTCCTTGAGGAAGGTGCCGGAGACGTGCCGGGACTTGGTCTCCGTCGCGTACGCCACCGAGGTCACTCCGATGACCTTGAGGCCGATGGCACGGGCGTTCATCGCCATCTCGACGGGCAGGGCGTTGCGCCCGGAGAGGGAGATGATCACGAGGACGTCGCCGTCGGAGGCGGGGCTGCTGTCGAGCACGGCGCCGGCCAGTCCGTCGACCCGTTCCAGGGCGCTGCCGAGGGTCGCGGGCATGACGTCGATGCCGACGGTGCCGGGGACGGCGAGGAAGTTCATCAGGGCCAGGCCGCCGGCACGGTAGACGACGTCCTGGGCGGGCAGCGAGGAGTGCCCGGCACCGAAGGCGAAGAGCCGGTTGCCGGCGGCGACCGCGTCGGCGACGAGGGAGCCGGCCTCCGCGATCCGCGGGGCCTCCTCGTCGCGCACCCGCTCCAGCAGACCGATGGCGGCATCGAAGAACTGACCGGCCAGCTTGCTCTCGCTCATACGCCGATGGCCCTTCCGGGGGTGGGGGAGCGTCCGTGTCCGCCGCTCACCGTGCGGTCTGGACCAAGGGCGTGTCAATACGAACGTCAATCCCGGTCCGAACGCGCCGGTCGCGCGCCCCGGACATCCCGGGGCGATCTTCGCGGGGACGTCCGGGAGATGTCCGGGAGCGGTCTTGACCCTCGGCACGGGACGGTTGTCGGCCGGATGCGTCAGAATTGGGGACAGGGCCAGCGCACGCAATCCGAGGGGCACGAATGTCCGGACTGATCGATACCACGGAGATGTATCTCCGCACCATCCTCGAGCTGGAAGAGGAAGGCGTGGTCCCCATGCGCGCCCGTATCGCCGAGCGGCTCGACCAGAGCGGCCCGACGGTGAGCCAGACGGTGGCGCGAATGGAGCGGGACGGCCTGGTGGCCGTCGCCAGCGACCGGCACCTGGAGCTGACGGAGGAGGGGCGCCGGCTGGCGACGCGCGTCATGCGCAAGCACCGGCTCGCGGAGTGCCTGCTCGTCGATGTCATCGGCCTGGAGTGGGAGCAGGTGCACGCCGAGGCCTGCCGCTGGGAGCACGTGATGAGCGAGGCGGTGGAGCGGCGGGTGCTGGAGCTGCTGCGTCACCCGACCGAGTCGCCGTACGGGAACCCGATCCCGGGGCTGGAGGAGCTGGGTGAGAAGGCCGAGGCGGACCCGTTCCTGGAGGAGGGCATGGTCAGCCTGTCCGAGCTCGACCCGGGGACCGAGGGCAAGACCGTGGTCATCCGGCGGATCGGTGAGCCGATCCAGACGGACGCCCAGTTGATGTATACGCTCCGGCGGGCGGGGGTACAGCCCGGCTCGGTGGTGAGTGTGACCGAGTCTCCCGGTGGTGTTCTCGTCGGCAGTGGCGGCGAGGCGGCCGAGCTGGACGTGGAGGTCGCGTCGCACGTGTTCGTGGCGAAGCGCTGACCGCGGCGCGTCGGCGCTCGCTTCGGTGGTGGCGTCGGCGGTCGAGTCGGAGCGGACCCGTCCGGTGATCCGTCTGTACGAGCCGTGGTCCCTCGGGGCCCGACCCGTACGAATGATCAGCGCTTGGTGTGGTCGGTCCCGGCGCCTTTCGGCGCCGGGACCGGTCCTCCCCTTGTGACCCGGAGCCCCGAGCTCTCAAGGTCGTCCCCTCGGACCGTCTTCCCCGAGCGGCCCGCCTCCCTGTTGAAAGGATCTCCATCGGCAGTGGCGGCCAATCCTTGAGCAAGGTCACTCGAAAGAGCGGTGTTGTGGGCGAGAAACCCGTTTTCGAATACGGGTTCGATAGTCTGGCGGGAGCGAAGGGGGTGCATCTGCGGTGGTACAGCGCGTCGATGTGACAGGGGCCGAAGGTGTGCGCCTGGCCGCCTGGGAGTTTCGCGAAGCAGAGGCCGAGCCCGACCCCCGCCCCGGGGTGCTGTTACTGCACGGCCTGATGGGCCGCGCCTTCCACTGGGCCGGAACCGCCCGCTGGCTCCGCGAGCGCCACCGCGTCGTGGCCCTGGACCAGCGCGGACACGGCCAGAGCGGCCGCCCACCCGCCGACACCCCGACCTCCCTGGGCCGCGAGGCCTTCGTGGCCGACGCCGAGGCCGCCGTCGAGCAGCTCGGTCTCGCCCCCGTGACCCTGATCGGCCATTCCATGGGCGCCCTCACCGCCTGGCAGCTCGCGGCCCGCCGCCCCGATCTCGTCGAAGCCCTGGTCATCTGCGATATGCGCGCCTCCGCTCTGGGGGCCGCCTCCCAGCAGGAATGGGAGGACTGGTTCCACCACTGGCCCCTGCCCTTCCCCACCCAGGACGCCGCCCGCCGCTGGTTCGGCGAGGACGATCCCCGGGTGGAGCGGCCCGATCCCGGCCGCGGCGCCTTCTTCGCCGAGGTCATGCACGAGGCGCAGGACGGCTGGCGCCCCCTCTTCTCCCGCAGCCAGATGCTCACCGCCCGCGAGACCTGGGTCCACGACGCGCACTGGGAGGAGCTGGCCCAGGTCCGCTGCCCGACGCTGGTGGTCCGCGGCCTGGACGGCGAACTGGGCCGGGCCGAGGCCCAGGAGATGGTCCGCGTCCTCCCGGCCGGCCAGTACGCGGAGATCCCCGACGCCGGCCACTACCTCCACTACGACCAGCCGACGGCCTGGCGCGCCGTCCTTGAACCCTTCCTCGACGGCATCAAGGCCGAAGCCCCCTGACGCAGCCTCCACGAGGTGGTCCCCGGGGCTGTCGCCGTATGACAACAGCCCCGGGGCCCTGTCAGTCGCTTGGTCAGCGGCCGGCGGCCAGTGGTCAGCCCTTGCTGACCGCGCCCAGGATCTCCGGCAGCTTGCGCGCCACCGTCGGGGCCGCGAGCCGCAGGCCCGCCCAGGCGGCCAGCAGGCCCCAGGCCATGCCGGCCGGCAGCACGATCCACGAGATGTCCCGGTGCTCGGCCACGTTGAGCCAGATCGCCAGGGCGATCACCGGCGCCGAGACCACCGCCGAGACCAGCAGCCCCGCGAAGATGCCCGCCCAGGCCAGCCCGCCCTGCCCCGGGGCGACGTTCTTGAAGGCGCCGTCCGACGGGATGGAGTACGGGAAGCGGGCCGAGGCCAGCGCCCCAGTGCAGAGCATCGAGCCCAGCAGGGCCAGGGCCACACCCGTGGCCGCCGGCAGCCCCGACCAGTCGCCGAGCACGGCGGCCGTCACCGCGGTGACGAGGACCGTGTACGGGACGGTGACCAGGGCCAGCGCGAAGGCCCGGGCGCGCAGCTCCACGTACGCGTCGTGCGTCTTGGAGATGGTCTGCGCGACCATCCAGAACGCCGAGGTGTCCTGCCCGAACTGGTTGTACATCTGCATGCCGAGCATGCCCGCGCCGAAAGAGCCGAGGTAGACGGATCCCGTGCCCTGGAGGGCGTTGAAGAGGGGAACGATCAGGCCGATCGCCAGCGCGGTCACCCAGGACGCCTTGGTCTTCGGATCGCGGACGACGTAGCGCAGCGTGCGCTGCACGGCCGCGCCCGTCCGGTCCGCGGACAGCAGGGACCACAGGCCCTTCCCGCCGCGCTCCTTCGTCGGCCGGGCGGCCGCGAGGGTCGAGCCGTCCGGGGTGACCATCAGCCGGGTCAGGCTCCGCTCCCAGAACCACAGGAGCGCGACCACGGCGGCGACGGTCAGGGCCAGTTGGGCTGCCGCCACCCCGTACGCGCCCTCGCTCGCCGAGTCCACCATGCCCACGGCGGTCGCCGGCGGCAGCCAGCGCACCACGGCCTCGACGGGCTCCAGCGTGCTCAGGCCGCCCGACTGGAACAGGCTCTGACCGGCGAAGTTGGCCAGCTGCGCGCCCACCGCGATCAGCAGGCCGCTGAGCAGGGCCAGGTCGCGCCCCTTGCGGCTGGTCAGCAGTCGCACATTGGCCGTGGCCACCGCCCGCGCGAGGGTGACGCAGCCCAGCACGAGCAGGGGCGCGGCCAGCACCGCGGCCGCCGCGCCGGCGGCGCCGCGCGCAACGGCCACCACGGAGCCGACGGCCAGGCACAGGGTGAACAGCGGCCCGATGCCGACGAGCGAGGAGGCCAGCAGGGCCCGTACGAGCGCACGCGGCCGCAGCGGCAGCATCACCAGCCGGCTCGGGTCGAGCGTCTCGTCCCCGGCGGGGAAGAACAGCGGCATGAAGGCCCAGCCGAGGGCCAGGATCGAGGCCAGCAGGACGACGACGGTGCCCGCGTGGGCGTTGCCGTGCAGCAGGGCCAGGCCGAGCGTCACGAAGAAGCCGACGACCAGGGCGAAGGCGAGCGTCCCGAAGTAGGCGGCCTTGCGCTTCGAGGAGCCCTTCAGGCCGTTGCGCAGCAGCGACAGCTTGAGGCGGACGAAGATCCGGGTCAGCGGGACCGCCGGGACGGCCGAGGCCCCGGTGCCCCCGGCCCTCCCGGTGGTCCCCGCGCTCCCGGTGGCGGACGGCGTCACGATGGAGGCCGGGTTGGCGGGCGAGGTCATCGCGATCCCGCCCCGGAGCCGCCGCCGAGCCACTCCAGCGAGTCCCCGGCCGTGTGCCGCCCCTGTGCGCCGACCAGTTCGAGGAAGGCGGCCTGCAGGGAGGGAGCGGAGCCCCGTACCTCGGCGAGCGGGCCCGCGGCACGGATCCGTCCGGCGGCCATCACGGCCACCCAGTCGCACAGCGACTCGACGAGCTCCATCACGTGGGAGGAGAAGATGACCGTGGCACCGGAGGACGTGTAGCGCTCCAGCACCCCGCGGATCGTCTGCGCCGACACCGGGTCGACGCCCTCGAACGGTTCGTCCAGGAAGAGCACCTCGGGGTTGTGCAGCAGCGCCGCCGCGAGGCCGATCTTCTTGCGCATACCGGTCGAGTAGTCCACGACCAGCTTGTGCTGCGAGCCCGCCAGGTCGAGGATCTCCAGCAGCTGCGTCGCCCGCTTGTCGGTCTCCTCGCCCGGCAGCCCCCGCATCCGGCCCATGTAGCCGAGCAGTTCGCGCCCCGACAGCCGTTCGAAGAGCCGCAGTCCCTCGGGGAGCACGCCGATGCGCGCCTTCACCTCGGTCGGGTCCGCCCACACATCGTGCCCCGCGACGTGGACCCGCCCCATGTCCGGACGCAGCAGCCCGGTCACCATCGACAGCGTGGTCGTCTTGCCCGCGCCGTTCGGGCCCACCAGGCCGATGAACCGGCCCGCGGGCAGTTCCAGATCGATTCCTGCGACGGCCACCTGGTCCCCGAACCGCTTCCACAGGCCTTCCACCCGCACGGCGGGCGGCGCGGTCGCCGCGCCACCCGTTCCGTACGTCCCACCCGTCGCATCGCCCTGGTCCGGCATGCGCCTGCCTCTCATTACGTCCCCGTTGGTCGTTCCTTCTTCACCATAGGAGGAGGGGGAGAGGCCGAGCAGTTACGTATGTCATCAGTTTCCGCCCCGCTTCGCAGGTTCGCCGGGGGCGGGGCGGCAGGTCAGCCCTGGCGGCGCTTGCGGTCCGTAGCGGCCTCGCTCCCGCAGGCGTACGCGAGCGCGTCGATCAGCTCCTCCGTGTCCGGCAGCCAGCGGTTCGTCGGCGTGGGACGCCGGGCCCACTGGACCGAGCCGCGGCCGCCGAAGCGGGTGGGCGGCGCCGCCACGTACTCGCCCTCGCCGCGCGCCACCAGGTCGATCGTGGCCGGCGGCCAGCCCAGCTTGCGCACCAGGTCGGGTACCTTGACGCCGGCGCCCGGCAGGACGAAGAACAGCATCCGGTGGTCGGGTGTGAGGGTGACCGGCCCGAGGGTGCGCTCCATCCGCTCCAGCCGCGCCAGTGCGAGGAATCCGGCCGAGTCCGGCACGTCCAGCGCGTCGAAGGTCCGGCCGGTCGGCAGCAGGATGGAGGCCTGCGGGTGCTTCGCCCAGATCCGCCTGACCTGCACCGCACTGCCGGTGGCCTGCGCCGCCCAGTCCTTCACCGCCGGGTGCGCGCCGGGCGTCGGGCAGTCCGCCGCCCCGCAGGAGCACAGCTCGCGGCCGTCCCCGGGCTCCAACCAGGTGCCGGCGAAGACATCCCAGTGCCGTTCTTCCGTGTACCGCACGGCATGGTCCAGCAGCTGCTCGCCGCGCTGCTTGGGGATGGGTGCGGTCTCCGTGACTGCGATGGTCTCTTCCACGCCCATCACAACTACCCGGGTCACCCGGGGTTACGGGCGTAAACCAAGGGGCGGGCGGAGCATCGATCCTGCATACGGGGCGCACTGATGCACGCGTGGGGGCGCGTAGGAGGCCGGGGCGCCGGAGTTGGGTAGCGACACGACGCAGAGCGGAAGATTCTCCGCACATCAGGCGGGAAGTGATCATTCCAACAGATCACCCGCGGTCAGCAGGGGGTTTTCATGGCAGCCAGGCCTCTCGTCGCCCGCCAGCCGAACGAACGGCTGCAGGCGCTCATCCAGGAAGCCGGGTGCTCCAACGCCGGGCTCGCCCGGCGCGTGAACATGTGCGGAGCCGAGCACGGTCTCGATCTCCGCTACGACAAGACCTCCGTGGCCCGGTGGCTGCGCGGCCAGCAGCCGCGGGGCCGGGCTCCCGGGATCATCGCCGAGGCCCTCGGGCGCAAGCTCGGCCGTACCGTCACCATCGACGAGATCGGCATGGCCAACGGCAAGAACCTCGCCTCCGGCGTCGGCCTGCAGTTCTCCCCGACCGTCGTCGGCGCCATCGAGCAGGTCTGCGAGCTGTGGCGCAGCGACGTCGGCCGCCGCGACTTCCTCGCGGGCTCCAGCGTGGCCGCCTCGGCGCTCGTCGAGCCGAGCCGCGACTGGCTGATCACCGGGGCCGACACCCAGGTGGCCCGCAGCGGCGGCTCGCGCGTCGGCATGCCGGACGTCGAGGCGGTCCGGGCGACCACCGAGGCCCTCAAGGAACTCGACCACCGCTTCGGCAGCGGACACGTGCGGCCGGTGGTCGTGCACTACCTCAACTCGGTGGTGTCCGGGCTGATCGGCGGCTCGTACCGGGAACCCGTCGGACGGGCCCTGTTCGCGGCGGTGGCCCGGCTCACCGAGCTCGCCGGCTACATGGCGGTGGACACGGGCCAGCCGGGTCTGGCCCAGCGCTACTACATCCAGGCGCTGCGCCTGGCCCAGGCGGCGGGGGACCGGGCGTACGGGGGCTACGTGCTCGCGGCGTCCATGAGCCACCTCGCCGCCGAACTGGGCAACCCGCGGGAGATCGCGCAGCTGGCGCGGGCCGCACAGGAGGGGACGCGGGGGCAGGTCACCCCCCGGGTCGAGGCCATGTTCTACGCGGCCGAGGCGCGCGGGCACGCGCTGCTCGGGGACACCCGGGCGACGGCGGTGCTGTCCGGGCGGGCGGTGAGCGCGCTGGAGCGGGCGGAGCCGGAGTCGGGCGACGACCCGGTGTGGATCCGCCACTTCGACGCGGCGTACCTCGCGGACGAGCTGGCGCACTGCCACCGCGACCTGGGCCAGGCGGACGCGGCGGCCAGGCGGGCGGAGGAGGCGCTGCGGGGCCTTCCGGCGGGCAAGGAGCGCCGCCGGGCCATCGGGCTGCTGCTGCTGGCGGCGGCGCAGGTGCAGCAGCGGGAGGTGGAACAGGCCTGCCTGACGGCGACGAAGGCGGCGGAACTGCTGGAGGGGCTCCGCTCGAACCGGGGGGTGGAGTACCTGGACGACTTCCGCACCCGACTGGAGCCGTACCGGGAGGAGGCGGCGGTACGCGAGTTCGCGGCGCGGCTGGAGGTGACGGCCTAGCAGCGGGGCCGGAACCGGTGGGCCGGGTTCGGGGTGGTCTCACGGTGGCGGTGCGTGACGGGGTAGCGTGACCCGACGGTTCCGTAGGGTCGGGCGAGTCGGAGAAGGAGTCCCGGTGACGCAGAGCGGACAAGGGGGCGCCCCCCAGCCGGGTGCCCCGTGGGGTCCGGACCCGGCGTCCGGGTATCCGGCGTACCCGGAGCAGGCACAGCCGCAGGCACCGCACCCCGGCGCCGCGTACGGCTACCCGCAGGCCTATCCCGGCCAGGAGGGCGCCTCCGGGCACGTGGTCGGGCCCGGATACGAGGGGCCGGGGGATCCGCACGGCTACGGCTACCCGCCGCTGCCCGAGGCCGCCACCCAGTACATCCCGCCGGTGCCCGCGGCGGCCGCGCACGACGAGGCGGCGACGCAGTACATGCCGCCCGTCCCCGCGGCTGCGCACGACGAGGCCGCGACCCAGTACATCCCGCCCGTGCCGGCCGCTCCCGCGCACGAGGAGGCGGCGACGCAGTACATACCGCCGGTCCCCGCCGTCGAGGGGTTCGACGGGCTCTTCCGCGGTGACAACGACTCCGCCGGGCACACCCAGCACATGCCGCCCGTCCAGGAGCCGGTGCTGCGGCAGCCGCCGCGGCGGCCCCAGCAGCCCCGCCCGCCGCAGCCGCAACAACCGCAGTACCAGCAGTTCCAGCAGCAGCCGCAGCACCCGCAGCAGCCCCACCCGCAGCAGCAGTACGCCCCGCCCCCGCCGCCCCCGGAGCCCGCGCGCAAGGTCTCGCCCGCGATCATCGGCGCGGTGGTCATCGGCCTGGCCGTCATCGGGCTCGGCGTCGGTTCGCTGCTCGCTGACGGCAAGCCGCAGAACAACGACCCCGGCGCGGTCGCCGGCGCCCCGACCGAGAGCGGCGGCAAGGCGGCCACCGGCGGCGAGGCTCCGGTCGACCCGGCCCGCCCGCAGGCCGTCCAGCTGGACAAGCTCCTCGCGGACAGCAACGACAGCCGGGCCTCGGTGATCAAGGCCGTGGAGGACATCAAGGGCTGCAGCAACCTCGACCAGGCGGCCTCCGACCTGCGCGATGCGGCGCGTCAGCGCGAGGAGCTCGTCACCCGCCTCCAGGAGCTGAAGCTGGACCAGCTCCCGGACCACGTCAAACTGTCCGCCTCCCTCACCAAGGCCTGGCAGTCCTCCGGGGACGCCGACGACAGCTACGCGGCCTGGGCGGACGACGTCGACGAGGACAAGTGCAAGGACGGCAAGGCCAAGGTCACCAAGAACGCCGCCGACGGCAACAAGTCGAGCGGCGAGGCGACGAAGGCCAAGGAGTCCGCCGCGACCCTGTGGAACTCGATCGCCGGCAAGTACGGCCTCACGAAGCGCGACAAGTCCCAGCTCTGATCCGGGCCGGGGCGGGCCGCGCGCCGTGCGCCGCGCGGTTCAGGCCGTGCGCGGGGCCGACTCCAGGGTCGGGGTCATGTCCAGGGACTGCTCGCCGGGCTGCGCCACGAGCCGTCCGGCCTGCACGATCTGGAAGGTGACCTGGCCGTTGACGATGCGGGGGAAGCCGGCGACGGCACGCATGTCCTGGTAGCGCCAGCTCAGGTCGGGGGTGAGGCCGCCGGTACTGATCGGCTCGGCCTCGTTCAGCGCCCGCTTGACCATGCGGCCGGTGACGGCCTCGTCCTTCTTGAAGCCCTTCAGGACCTCGCCGAGCACGGTGTACGCGATCCAGGTGGTCTGCGCGCCGCTGTCGTCCGGGTCGACGGTGTCGTCCCCGAACGCGAAGTCGGTGACGACCTTGCGCATGGGCTCCCAGACGGGGTCGGAGGCGACCGGGTACCAGCTGGTCAGGTATGCGCCCTCGAAGGGGCTCTCCTTGCCGCCCGTGCGGTCCACCAGGGACTGGCTGACGCTGCCCAGCACGGAGGAGATCTGCGGCTTCTTGCGCTGGGCGTCGGTCCGGCGGAAGGCGTCGAAGAAGGTCTCGGTGCGCTCGCCGAGGACCGCGGTGACGCAGCCCTTGTCCTTGTCCTTCTCCTTCTCCTTGCCGGTGCCGCTGGTGTGCGTGAGGGCTTCGCGGGCCTGCGGTCCGAAGTCCGCGGAGTCCTCGGCGGCCCGTATGTCGGCGGCGTCGGTCATCTTGTTGGCCCGCAGCCCGGCGTTGAGCAGGACCGGCAGTGCGTCGCCCACGAGGGTGTCGGGGCGGACCAGGGCGACCTGGTCGCAGGCGCGTCCCAGCTGGTGGCCGGCGCCGGCGATGAGGACGGGCTGGCCGCCGTTCACCGGGTAGGACAGGGGGGACTGGAACTCCTCCGAGGAGACTCCGTAGCCGCCGATGAAGGGGATGCCCTCCGCCTCCAGCGGGGCCATGAAGGCGCGCCCGTGCTGGCTGTAGGAGCCGACGACGGCGACGGCCTTCTCAGCGATGGCCTTGCGGGCGCAGTCGGCGGCGCCGGTGGGCGTGTTCTTCTCGTTGCAGGTCAGTACGCGCAGTTTGTAACCGTTGATCCCGCCCTTGGAGTTCACCCAGCGCTCGTAGGCCTTGGCCATGCCGGTCATGCCCGGCATGTTGGTCGCCTTGGTGTCCTCCGGGGCGAAGGTCATGACGGTGACGGTCCCCCCGGAGCCCCCCGAGCCCCCGGGGAGCGCCCCGCATCCGGCGATCAGGCACGTACCGATCGCCGTGGCCACCAAGGTGCGGGAGAGGGATACGGCGCGTCGCGAGATGGTCATGTCCATGCACCATTCCGCCCCACCGGTAACTGTCGAGTGAGATGGACACAACACCCGGTGACGTCCAGGTGAATTACAGGGGTGCCCTCCTGCCCCGGGCGCCTCAAGATCGCGCTGACCAGGAACGTACGATCGCAAGCGTGACATTCGCCCAAGGTTCGAAGAACTCTTCCCGCCGTGGCGGCCGCTCCTCCACCATGGGCGGCATGCCCCTCAATGACATGCCGTGGTGGCGCTGGCGCGGCAACGTGCGCTCGGCGCTGCACATGCTCTCCGATCCGGCCTTCCACGAGGACACCTGGCTGACCGGCGACGAGGCGTACGGCGACGTCACCGACGCCGTGTACCGGCTCGTCGAGGACACCTGGCTCGACAGCTGGTCCGCCGAGAAGTACGTCGGCACGATCTTCCGCGACTCGCAGGAGGCCACCCTCGTCGACCTCGCCGTGCTGCGCGTCCTGCGCATCCTCCACCAGGTCGGGCCCGACGCCCCCGTCTCCGCCTACCTGGAGCACCATGCGTGGCCCGAGGCGGTACGTGCCGCGCGCGAGGCGCACGTACGGCTGGCGGAGGCGGACGGGGACGACCCCGACGTGCGGCCCACCTCGCTGGATGTGCTGAGGATCCTCACCCGCGTGGTGTGAAAGGCTGTGCGGTCATGAGCGACCCGCACAACGAGGCCCAGGCCCAGCCCCAGTACGTCCTGACCATGTCCTGCCCCGACAAGCAGGGCATCGTGCATGCCGTGTCGAGTTACCTCTTCATGACCGGATGCAACATCGTGGACAGCCAGCAGTTCGGAGACCGCGAGACCGGGCTCTTCTTCATGCGGGTGCACTTCGAGGCCGAGCCCCCGGTGACGGTCGAGAAACTGCGCGCCAGCTTCGCGGCGATCGGCGACTCGTTCAGGATGGACTGGCAGATCCACCGCTCCGAGGAGCGCATGCGGATCATCCTCATGGTGTCCAGGTTCGGGCACTGCCTGAACGACCTGCTGTTCCGCTCGAGCATCGGCGCGCTGCCGGTCGAGATCGCGGCCGTGGTCTCCAACCACACCGACTTCACCGAGCTGGTCGGCTCGTACGACATCCCGTTCGTGCACATCCCGGTGACCAAGGATACGAAGGCAGCGGCGGAGGAGCAGCTGCTGGAGCTCGTGCGCGCCGAGAACGTCGACCTCGTGGTGCTCGCGCGGTACATGCAGGTGCTGTCCGACAAGCTGTGCACCGAGCTGAGCGGGCGGATCATCAACATCCACCACTCGTTCCTGCCGAGCTTCAAGGGCGCGAAGCCGTACCACCAGGCGCACGCGCGCGGCGTGAAGCTGATCGGCGCGACCGCGCACTACGTGACGGCCAACCTCGACGAGGGGCCGATCATCGAGCAGGAGGTCGAGCGCGTCGGCCACGAGGTGACGCCGGACCAGCTGGTGGCCATCGGGCGCGATGTGGAGTGCCAGGCGCTCGCGCGTGCGGTGAAATGGCACAGCGAGCACCGCGTGCTGCTCAACGGCGCCCGCACGGTGGTCTTCGCGTAGGGCAGCCAGTATCAGCCTCGCCGACGCTTGAGGCGCGGGGCAGCGGCCCCGGCAGCCGGCCCGCACGGGGCCGGCGCGCCTCGCACCGGGCGGTCCGGCCCGGCCGGGTCGGCGGGCCGCGCCGAGCGGTTCGGCCCGGCCGTTTGTGGCCGGGGGCGGGGCCGGGGCCCCGCCGTGACCTGCCGAGCGTGCCGCAGGCGCTACGCGTCGGGGGCTTCCACGCCGCAGTAGCCCGCGAAGGCGGCCAGGATCTCGTCCTCCGAGATGCGGCCGTCGCCGTCCGTGTCCAGGGCTTCCGCGACCTGGGTGGCCAGCTCCGGGGCCGTGCCCAGGACGCGCAGGACCCGGGCCGCGTTCGGCGGGGTCGCGCCGGCGCCGTCCTGGTCCGCCACCGCGATCACGGCCCGCAGGAACGGCCGCGCGATCTCCGCGAACCTCTGCGGGTTGTCGCGCAGCCGCTTCGCGGCCCCGGTGATGAACTCCTCCCGGGAGACCCGCTGGTCCCCGTCGACGTCCGCGATGCCCGCCATGCCCTGCCAGAAGGCCTCGGCGCCCGCGAAGACGGCCTGGCCCTTGTCCGACCGGGCGGTGGTGCCGAATTCGGCCAGGACGGCCTTCGCGGCCGCGCTGAAGTCCTCCCGGTCGATGTAGCCGGACCCGTCCTGGTCGAAGGTGGCGAATCGGGCGGCGATCTTGCGCTCGTATTCTGCGCTTTCCATATTCGGCGTTCCGCCTTCACGTGTGCAGTGGGGTTCAGATCAAGACAAGGCAGGAGCGTAAGGCCTACGTGGCCGGCGCGTTAAGCGAAGCGGTCAAGGAGGCGTGCGCATCGAACCCGCGCACGGGGAGCGCGGTGGGGCGCGTACACCTGTCCCCATGTGCCCTCGGCCGTACCATCGTTCACACCCTGCCACGCCCCTATCACGCAGGGCGCACTTCAAGGGTGAGGTTCTCCCAAAACAGGCGCGATCCGCCATGTGCCCACTACATTCGATGCGTCGACACACGGCTGGGGGCATTCATGCCGAAGGACGCACCACCGCGCTGGGACCGCCGCATGCAGCAGCGGCTCGCTCGTGGCGAAGCCGCCGCGCTCGGGGAACTGTACGACCGCTTCGCCTCGCTCGTGCACAGCCTGGCCCACCGGGTGCTGGGAGACGAGAAGGCCGCGGACCGGATCACCCGAGAGGTCTTCGGCTACATCTGGGAGAACCCCGACGCCTACGACCCCAAGCAGGGCTCCATGCGCTCCTGGGTCGCCCGGATCACCCAGGGCCAGGCAGTGGCCCGGCTGCGCCAGGCCGAACTGGGGCGAGGCTCCCGCGAGGAACTGGAGCAGAAGGTGCGCAGCGCCAACGCGGCCGCCCGCGCCGACTACATCGTCACCTCGATGCCCGCGCCCCTGCGCGCCGCGCTGGAACTCGCGTACTTCAAGCGGCGCGACTACCGGCAGGCCGCCGCCGACCTGCAGATCAGCGAGGACGAGGCGCGCCGCCGACTGCGGCTCGGCCTGCAGTTGCTGTCGACCGCCAACGCCCTCCCGCAGGAGGAAACCGCCCAGTCCGGATATGGAACCACTCGATGAACGGCCCTGCCCAGTCGCCCGATGACGGATACGAGCGTCCCGGCGGCCAGGCGCGGATACCGGGCCCGCGCGGGCCCGCCGACGACCTCGATCCGGGGCATGCGCCGAAGTCGCTGCCGCCGGTGCCGCTGCCGGACCTGGGTACGGCCCCGGGACCGGACCCGTACCCGGTTCGCGAGCCGGTGCCCGAGCCGTCGCCGCCGCCCTCGCACGCCGTACTGAAGTCCCTGCTCGGGGCCTGGGCACTGGCGGCCTGCTCGGCCGAGGAGACCCAGGCGGTGGAGGACCACCTCACCGAGTGCGCGCCCTGCGCGGAGGAGGCGCTGCGACTGCGCGACGCGGTGGGGCTGCTGCACCCGGAGGAGAACCTCGACCTGAAACCGCTGCTGCGCTCGCGCGTCCTGGAGGACTGCCTGGGCAAGCGGCCCGCCCGCATCCCGGTGCCGGTGTGGGCGAGTCCGTACGACACGGAGACCGCCCGCCTCGACGCGCTGCTGCAGGACTTCGGGGACTCGGAGTGGCACACCCCGGTGCGGCTGAAATGGTTCGAGGAGGAGCGGCGCCGGTCGCAGCGGACCACGGTGGCGGGGGGTGATCGGCCATCTGCTGACGGTGGACGGGCTGATCGCCTCGGCGCTCGGGCTGGACGACCCGCTGGGTCCGGACGCGCCGAAGGGCGGTCCGACCGTACGGACGGAGCACTTCTGGGGTGCGTCGGCGTACCCGGTCACGCGGCGGGTCCGCGACCCGTGGCGGGAACAGGGCCACACCCTGGTGCGTACGGTCTCCTTCGCCGGCCGGGGAGTCGCCGAGCTGGCCGTGGACTACGGGGGCTTCGCGCTGCCGCTGGAGGACGCGTTCCTTGAACGGGCCTTCGAGTGCTGGGTGCACGCCTGGGACATCGCGGAGGCGGTGGACTACCCGTACGAGCCGCCGTCCGGGCCGCACCTGCACGGGATGATCGACCTGGCGGCGCGGCTCCTGCCGGGTGCGCTCGCGCAACGCAGGCGTGCGGGTCTGGCGGCCCCGGCGCGGGGCCTGGTCGCGGCGGGCGCGCCGGGGCGGACCCTGCACCTGGAGATCGAGGGCGCGGGTGGCGGCGGCTGGGACATCGCGCTGGACTCGCCGGGAGCGAAGCCGTCGCCGCAGCGGACGGTCGCGGAGATCGCCCTGGACGGCATCGAGTTCTGCCAGCTGGCCGCGGGCCACATCTCCCCGGAGGAGGCGGCGGTGGGCCAACACGGCGACCGCGAGGCCATCCGCGACGTCCTGTTCGCGGCGGCGTCGCTGAGCAGGTTGTAGGGGGGCGGGGTCGGGAGCTTCGGAAGGACCGAGCAGGTCCGGCCCCTGCTCCAGCCATGTATCGACGTCCCCGTGGGGCCCGGAGCCTGACGGCACCGGGCCCCACGGCTCTTCGGCTCGTGTGTGCGCTTCCGGGGGTCAGAGGGTGCCGGTGACCGCGGTGGTGCCGAGGTTTCCGGTGACGCCCTGGACGTTGACCGTGGTAACCGGGGACCAGGTGCGGTCGGCCCGGCGGATGACGTGGAGGAGCTTGTTGTCGGAGGTGACGGCGGTCAGCTGGAGGTCACCGTCGACGCGGGCGGCGCCCAGGGACTTGACGGTGACCGAACCGAGGGCGTCCTTCAGGTCACCGAACGCGTCCCAGGTGCGGTCGGCCTTGCGGATGGCGTGGTACTGGCGGGTGCCGTTGTCGGTGGCGATGACGATCTGCGCGTCGCCGCCGGTGCCGGCCATGCTGACAGCAGTGATGGGGCCGGTGGTGCCGGCTGCCTGGGCGATGTTGCCCCAGGCGCTCCACTGTCCGGCGGTGTTGCGGACGGTGTGGAACGCCTTGCCCCCGTTGACCGCGATGACCTGCAGTTCGCCCCCGACGCTGGCCGTGGCGGCGGCGGTGACGGTGCCGATCGGTCCGGCGGCGCCGGAGAGGTCGCCGAAGCGGGACCAGTTGCCGGTGGAGTTGCGGATGGTGTGGAAGATCTTCCCGTCGGCGACGGCCACGACGTGGAGGTCGTTGCCGACGGAGACGGCCGAGACCTGGGTGACGTTGCCGAGGACCCCGGCGACGACGCCGATGTCGCCGAAGTTCGACCAGCTGCCGTCCGCCTTGCGGACGGTGTGGTGGATGATGCCGTCACCGCCGAGGGCCACGACATGGGTGTCGGCGTTGATGCCCGCGGCCGCGGCGGACCGCACACCCTTGATGTCGCCGGCCTTGGCCTGGACGTCGGTGAAGCCGGTCCAGGAGCCGTCGGTCAGACGGATGCCCTGGTAGAGGCCGGCGCTGGTCTGGACGAGGGTCTCGGTCTTCCAGCCGGGGGCGAGTGCGCGGGTCTGCTGGAGCCACTGGCCGATGTTGTCGATCCGGGTCGCGAACCCACCGGTGCGGGTTTCAGGGCTGCCCAGACAGCCGCCCTGCCAGGACTTGCTGACGATGCCGACGAGCGCGTACTCGCGAACGCCTACCTGGCGCACCACTGGAGCGCCGGCGTCGCCCGCACAGACGGTCGCGTCATCGGGAGTCTTCGCCGCGAGGTCGAAGCCCGTCGTCTCCACCGCCCCGGCCGTGAGGCTGCCGTCGTGGCGCGACGTGGGAACCCACGAGCTCCTGGTCCGTCCGAAACCTGCGACGGTCAGAGGCTGGCCCGAAGCAGGGGCGGTAGGGGAAAGAGTGGCCGGCGCGATGGCCGGCGTGATGGCGGTGGCCGGCTTGTCGAGCCGGGCCATGACCAGGTCACGGTCGGGGTGCGGGACCAGTTCCACGATATCGCTGGTGTGGCCACCCTTGAGGAACAGCTCGCGCAGGCCGACCACGACAGTCGTCTTGTCCTTCGGAGCACCAGCGGCCACCGTGTTGCTCTTCGCCGGGTCGTCAGCGAAGCAGCTCTTCGCGGAGACGACCCACTGCGGGTCGACCAGCGTCGCGGAGCAGGAGCGCTTCGCGTCACCGATGGTGAGCTTGCCGCTGAACGCGAGCCCACTGATGTCGACGGATACACCCACAGGCGTGGTGCTGGTGGTGCCGGTGACCCGCAGCTCCAGCAACACGGCCGCGGAGGGGTCCGCGCCCGCTTCGCCGAAGCCCTTGCTGCTGTTCGAAGCGACGTCGACGCTCTGGGTCTGGTCCTTGACGGAGATGTCGGCCTTGACCGACCGCTCGTAGGTCTGGATCCGGTACGCGCCGGGGATGGACACGGTCAGGTACCCGGTGCCGCGCGGAGCCGAGAAGCACATCCGCTCGTCCGGCAGCTTCAGGTCGCGGGCCCACACCTTGATCTGGTGGGGGTCATTGCATGAGACGTAGCTGATGTTCCCGTCGCCGCGGATCAGCTTGGCGCCGGTGTCGGCCAGAACTTGGTCGCTTCCAGGATAGGAACCGTCCTCGAAGACGTACGGGGCGCCGGCGTTGGCTGCCGGCTCTCCGGCAGCCAGGGCCGGAGATGTCGCGGTCCCCAGGAGGACTGCCGCGGTGGCGGTGGGCAGCCACCAGCGTGTGCGCAATGCTATGAATTCGCTTTCATTAGCTCACCCCCGGTGAGTGGGGGGTGACTTGAACGGTGTTCAGCGCTGCCGAACACCGAGGGACTGGACCGCATCGTTGTGGTCGCAGTGATCGCCTGGGGGGCCGCCGAGCAGGATAGCCGCGCCTTCGTACGGCTTGGTAACCGGTGTGCAGACGTGGAGTTTATATAGCATCAATATCGGACAAATCTGCGCCCTGATCGAACTCCGCGAAATAGTTCCGCAGCCACGTACAACCCTCCGGTATTCCGCAGGGTCTTCCCCTCCGACTACGCAGAGCCGCACCGGTATTCAGAACCGGATCGGGCTGCTGCCACCCGGCCTGGGGAGCGCCGCGGGCGGCAGCAGCCCTGCTGGCCGTGCGCATGGGGGCGATGACGCCGCACCACCCATCACCGTGGCTTGGTGTGCCCTGCGCATGTTCCTGCGACTACTCACAGCCGTTAGGGGAACTTTTTCGTGCGTCAAAAACTGAGCCGAACCTGGTGGGCGGGGAGGCGGAGACCAGCAACCCGGGTGCTGGGCGGCGGCCTTCTACCCATGGCCCTCATGACGGGGTTGGTGTCCGCGGCACCGGTCGCAGCGGCCGCGGAGCCCACGGTCAGTGACCGGGGACGGACCATGGCCTTCTGGAAGTCCGGTGGTCCGGCGACTCAGGCGGCCGCCGGAGCGGCCCTGACGGGGTCGGACGCGGACATCCGTGCGTTCCTCGACAAGGGCCGAGCCCTCGCAGAGAATCTGGACGACCGCGAGGCCGCGCTCCAGGTCGTGGCCGAAGCCGGTGCAGGGGTGCGCAAGGCTGCCGAGCAGGCCCTCGCGGGCACTCCGGAGCAGTTGGACGCCTTCCTGAAAGAGGGATGGAAGAAGCCCCTCGAACAGGACCAGCGCGTCGAGGCTGCGCGGATCGGCGAGGCCGGCGGCAAGGCGGTCAAGGCGGAGGCCGACGCGGCCCTGAACGCCGACATCGAAGCCGTCCGCCGGTTTTTGAGTGAGGGGCAGTACAAGAAGCGCGACTCCGACGCACGCGTCCGCGTCGCGCAGATCGAAACGGCGGGCGGGGCGAAGGTCCGCGCCGCTGCCACCGCAGCCCTCAACGGTTCGATCGAGGACGTTCGCGAGTTCCTCAGCTTCGGCCAGCACGCGGCCAGGGCCCAGGACCAGGAACACGCTTCGGTCACCGAACTCGCCCAGCAGGCCAAGGACGCCGGCGACGCGGCGGACCGGGAGAGCAAGGCCGCCAAGGAGGCCGCCGACCGGGCCATCGCGCTCGCCCTCCTGGCCAAGAAGGAAACCGAACGGGCCAGGGACGAGGCAGCGGCGGCCAAGAAGGACGCCGCCCGAGCCGCCGAGGCAGCCCGCCGCGCAGCGGAGTCCACCCGGCGCGCGGCCCAGGCCGCGCAGGCGGCCATCTCCGCCGCACGGGCCGCGAACGCCGCGGCCCAGGTCGCCGCGGCGGCGGCCAGTGCGGCCGCCCGTGCCGCGTCCGGGGCCGCGGATGCCGCGGCGAAGGCGCTCACTCATGCGGCAGCGGGCCAGCGCGACGAGGCGCTCGCCGCCCGCGCCCGGCAGGCCGCCGACGCCGCCGATGCCGCAGCCACCGCCGCGGAACGCGCAGCGATCTCCGGTGACGCCGCGGCCGCCTCGGCCAGGGCTGCTGCGTCCTCGACCGCCAACTCGACTGCCGCTGCCGCTGCTGCGGAGGAAGCCGGCAGGTACAACGAGGAAGCCGGCGGTTCCGCCGCGGAGGCCCGCGAGGCCGCAGCTGCCGCCCGCCGCCACGCGGGGGAGGCAACCCGCGCCGCGGACAAGGCCGCCGGCCACGCGGCCGAAGCGGCACGCCAGGCCCGCGCGGCACGCGATGCAGCACGCTCGTCCGCCACTCACGCTCGCAACGCCGCTGATGCCGCCATGAAGGCCGGTCAGCACGCGGCCGGCTCCAAGGAGGCGGCCGCAGAGTCCAAGGCCCATGCCGAAGCGGCACTCGCGCGCGCCAACGAGGCCCTGGCTGCGGTGAAGAAGGCCCAGGAGATCCACGACCAGGCCCGCAAAACCGAGGCCGATGAACTCGTCGCCCGTAAGGCCACTGGCATCAACCAGGCCAAGGACCTCAAGGTCGCATACGACAGGACCCTGGCCGAGGAGAAGAAGGCCGGCACCGACGCGGACACGCTCCAGGCTGAATTCGCCCGCCTGGCTCAGGACGCCGCGCAGCCGTCCGCCGACCCTGCCCAGATCGCCGTGGCGGGCCGGAAGATGGCCCTGGCCGCATTGCAGACCCGGGGTCCGTGGAGCCGGGCCGCTGCCGAAAGCGCCCTCGCCGCCCCGGACGCCGTGGTCGTCGACTACGCCCGTAGCGGCTGGCGAATCTCGGAGCAGCAGGACGAACGCGACCAGGTCCGAAGGCTTGCCGACGAGTCGCCCTATGCTGCGGTGAGCAAGGCCGCGCAGACTGCGCTGGGGGGAACGGCAGACCAGATCCATGCCTTCCTCGTGGACGGTCAGCACACCGCGGCCGCCTCCGACTACCGGGTAGAGGTCGCCCGTATCGGAAACACCGGCGGGCCGGCCGTCAAGAAGGCCTCGGACGCCGCCCTCAACGGCACCGGCTACCAGCCTCTCCTTGATTTCCTCACCACCGTTCAGTACACCGCTCGTGACAGCGACGACCGTGTCACCGTGGCTCGCCTGGCCGAGACCGCGGGGCCGGAAGTGAAGGCCTACGCCGACATCGCGATGGAGGGCCCCGTCGCGGCCCTGCACACGTTCGTCCAGACCGGCCAGTACAAGGCGGCACGCCGGGACCAGACAAACGCCGGCCACGTCGCGCAGATCCAGAACATCATCGCCGGATCCGCACAGACAGCCGCCCTCGCCCAGCAGCGGGCCGCCGAGGCCCTGAAGACCGCCGCCACTGCGCAAGACGCGTCCGGCGAAGCCAGCGAGTACGCCCGGCAGGCCCAGGCCTACGCCGATAGCGCCGCCGGTTACGCAAGTCAGGCCGCGACATCCGCCAACCAGGCCGAAGCCTCCGCGAAGAAGGCCGCCGAACATGCGGCCAGCGCGCGCAACGCGCAGGAGCAGGCCCAGGTCAGCGCCAACAACGCCACCGCCTCCGCGGCTTGGGCCGAGTCCAGCGCGAGCCTTGCCCGCGACTACGCCGCCGATGCGTACGCTGCCGCCGAGGCGGCACGCCAGTCGGCCATCAACGCCGGCCTGGACGCGAACGCTGCAGCCGCCACCTACCGCAATCACCTCGACAAGTACCTCGCCGAACAGGCGCGGGCGAACGAAGAGACCTGGTGGGAGAAGGCCTTCGGGAAATACCAGGACATGAAGGAGAAGTACAAGGCCGGTGTGGAGTACACGTCCGACTTCCTCCAGCTGGCTTCCAAGGAGGCGCTGACCTGGTATCTGTCGCTCACGCCTCTGGAGAAGCTGCGCCTGAAGGCGGAGATGCTCCACATCGGAGCCGACCTCCTCGGTGGGGTCCCCGTCTTCGGTGAGATTTTCGACATCGGCAACTGCATCAACTACGCCTTGGAAGGACTCGCCTTCGGGGACTCCAGTAAGTACACCGACGCGGCATGGTCCTGCGGCGCTGCTATTCCATTCCTCGGCTGGGGCGCCTACCTGGTCAAGGGGAAGAAGTGGTACAGCAAGGCGGAATCGCTCTGGGACACACTCAAGGGCGCAGGAAAGAGGATCGACGACCTCATAAGCTGCGCAGCGAAGAAGCACAGCTTCCCGGCCGGCACGCCTGTACTCATGGGCGACGGATCCTCCCGTTCCATCGAGACCGTCAGGGTCGGCGATGTGGTCCAGGCCACCGATCCCGTCACGGGAACATCCAGAGCACGCCGCGTTGAGGCGACCATCCACACCCCCGACGACAGCGAGTTCACCGACATCACCCTTGACGACACCGCCGGTGGCGGCTCGCTCACGGCAACCGCCCACCACCCGTTCTGGGCCGAGAATCGTCGCCAGTGGACCGACGCTGCCAGCCTCAACGTCGGCGATACCCTGCGCACTGCGTCGGGCGACACCGCCCGGATCGCGAAGATCTCCTATCGGAACAAGTTCCAGCCCGCCTACGACCTGACGGTCAACGACCTCCACACGTACTACGTACTGGCCCGGAAGACCCCCGTCCTGGTCCACAACTGCCAGGATCTGACACGAGCCGCACGCCAGTTCGGAGATGACAAGGCACACACCCTCCGTGACCATGTCAACGTGTCCACCGATCGAATGGCGGTACTCGCAAGGGAAAAGACGGAAAAGTACGGCCGTCCGACACCAAATTCCCGCTGGTTGAACGCGAAAGTCGCTCAGGACGCAGTGGATCAGCTCTACGCGAAGAACGCGGAAAAGATCGGTAAGTGGGTCAAGAAGGCGGGCCAGGGAGGCAACAGAGAGCTTACGCTCGAAGGTGTCTACGGAACACGATCTCTCGGTGATTACGTAGATCACCTGGGTAACTATTATCCAAATTCCAGCAACAGATTCACCGTCACGCTTGTTGTTGATGCAAAGGCAAAACCCGGTGGCTTCTACGTAAAGACCTCTTATCCTATGGTGCCGTAAAGGAGTCTTCCCTCATGCACGACCCCGCAGCTCAGCAGGATTGGGTGGACTTCGACTTCGGCATCACAGGGCTCGGCGCCTCCTTCCACGGAGACTGGTACCTGACCGCCGATGACGCGCTCGACCATGTTCGGGCCTATCTGGGCGCGGAAGGCGACCCTGCGGGCCTCGTTCTGCTCATCGAGGACATCCTGCTGCTGCGGGACTCTGCGCTGACCGGAGACGAGCTCAATCTTCTCTGGCGCGCGACAGACCCGTCGGGCGGCGGCTCCCCGGAAATCCGGGGAGCCGAACGCGCCTGGATCGAGCAGCTACTGGGCGCGGTTACGACACTCGCCCGGGGGCGTGGTGCTTCGGATCAGGACTGCACGGCGCACCCCGGGTGCGTGCCGGACGGGAGGACCGTGGCAGCGTCACAGCACCGCCGTTTGACGGCAGACGTACTGGAGCTGATCGACCTGCTCGACCAAGGGCGATCCGACCTCCACATGCCACTCGCGCCGACACAGGAGGCGCTGAGAAGGTGCGCTCTGACGGTGTGCTCGGAGTTGGCGTTCCGATTCCTGCTGAACGCGCTGTACCAGTCCTGGGCGCAGTTGTCCCTCAAGTCCTACGGCCGAATCGAACGGCTGGGCACAGCCTTCCAATACGGCCCGTATGTGGTCGACCGGCTCCGATGCCTCACGGAGTGAGAAGGACTGGTGGCGTGGCTCAGGCCTGACTCGACCAGCGGCTGTCCCCACCGGCGCTCGCCGGTGGGGACGGCATGAGCCACAGCACCGCGGCTCTCGGTGACGAGCCTGGTGCCGGACGGTCTGCAGAAGAAGTCCCTGCTCGATGAGCGGGGACTTCTTCGTGTGTGGGGGGTGCGGGTCAGGGAGCGCACCGACTCGAGATATCTGCACGCGGCTCGCTATGCACAGCATCGACGCCCGCAGATCGAGCGGCGCCTGCGCTCAGTCGAGGCAGAATTCGTTGTCTTCGGGGTCGGCCATCACGATGATCCCCTCGTCCATGCCATTGGGCTCGAGCCGGTACAGCCGCTTGGCTCCCAGCCCCTCCAGCCTGGCGGCTTCCTCCTCCAACGTCGCCATACGCTCGTCACCGGTCTGCCCGGGAGCTGCGCGCACATCGAGGTGTAGACGGTTCTTCGCCGTTTTCCCCTCCGGGACCTTCTGGAAGAAGACCCGAGGACCCTTGCTGTCCGGATCCGTGATGGCCGAACGGCTGTTGTGCTGCTCGGGCGGCACGCCCCACGCCGTGAGGGCAGCCGGCCAGTCGGCGAAGCCCTCCGGGGGCGGCTGGACGCGATACCCCAGCGCCTGAGCCCAGAACACGGCCAGCGCGCCCGGGTCGGCACAGTCGTAAGTCACCTGGAATTCCTTGGCCATGCTGCCTCCGACCGCTCGAACCTGCCCGCTTGCTCGCCCCGGTCGACTTCCGGAACGCACCGTCATCCTCGCACCGCCCACGGACAAGCCGCTCGCTGACGAACTGCACGCACGCCGACGGGAGTCGTTTGCAGGCGAAGTCATGTGCGCCCCGGCGGGCGTTGTCGCATCACCGGCGGGCGAGCAGGTCGCAGCCCTGTCGCCTGCTGACCGGTCCCTTTCCCGGAGCCCCACCCCGCTCCCTCACGCGTACCGCTCCCGCAGTTTGTACTTCAGGACCTTGCGCAGGGTTTCGTTGCGGGGGAGGGACTCCAGGAGTTCCAGTTGTTCCGGGAGCTTGTGGGTGGCCAGGCCCTCCGTGCGGAGGTAGGCCGTCAGCTCGGGCAGGGTCAGGGGGGCCGCTTCCGGGGGTTGTTCCACCACCGCGCAGACGCGTTCGCCGCGCTCCGGGTCCGGGAGGCCGATGATCGCCACGTCCGCGATGCCCGGGAGGCGGTGGAGGAGGTCCTCGATCTCCTTCGCCGAGATGTTCTCGCCCTTGCGGATGATGACGTCCTTGCTGCGGCCGGTGAGGACCAGGTAGCCGTCCTGCGTCAGGTGGCCGAGGTCGCCCGTGATCAGGTAGCCGTCGGGGTCGAAGACCTCCGTCGACGCGTCGCGGTTCAGGTAGCCCTGGCAGACCGCCTCGCCGCGCAGCCGCACCTCCCCGTCCGTGTCCGGGGGCAGCGGGGTGCCGTCCGGGGCGGTGATGCGGATGGACATGCCCGCCGGGGGCCGGCCTTCGGTGGTGGCGAGGTTCTCCGGGGTGTCGTCCGGGGCGCCCATGGTGATCATCGGGACCTCGGTCATGCCGTAGCCGTGGGTGAGCCGGCAGCCCAGCTCCCGTACGACCGCGTGGTAGATCTCCGGCGGTTTGGGGGCGCCGCCGCCCGCGAGGAGTCGGAGCGTGGGGATGAGGGGGATGTCCGGGGCCTTGCGCTGCTCGGTCAGGAACATGGAGTAGAAGGCCGTGGACCCGCCGGCCACGGTGACCCCGTGGCGGCGGTAGCCGTCCAGCGCGTCCGGCATCGCGAACTTCTCGAAGAGCACGGCGGGGAAGCCGTACAGGAGCAGCATCACCAGGTAGTCCGGGCCGCCTATGTGCGCGTACGGGAAGGCCATGGAGCCGATGTCGTCCGGGCCCAGGTGCAGGGCGTGCGCGAGGCAGGAGCCGCCGGCGATCAGGGAGCGGTCGGTGTGCAGGACGCCCTTGGGGTCGGAGGTGGTGCCGGAGGTCCAGTAGATCCACCGGACGTCGGTGCCGGAGGCGGGCGGCGCGGGGAGTGCGGCCGGGTCGCCGTCCGGGAGGGAGGCGTACGCCTCGAAGACGCCGCGGGCGCCGAGCCGGCGGGCCATGGCGGTGTGGTCGAAGCCGCGCCAGTGTCCGGGTACGGCGAAGTGCTCGGCCTTCGACTCGCGCAGGGCGAAGCCGACCTCGCGGTCGCGGTAGAAGGGGATGACGGGGGTCTGGACGGCGCCGATCCGGGCGAGGGCGGCGGAGAGCAGCACGGTTTCGATGCGGGTGGGGAGCTGCCAGGCGACGACGGTGCCGGGGCGCACGCCCCTGTCGTGCAGGCCGGCGGCGACGCGTTCGGAGCGGTCGCGCAGGTCACCGAAGGTGAGCCGGCGGTCGTGTGCGGGGTCGTCGGCCGCCTCGATCAGGACGGGGGTGTCCGGGGTCAGTGCGGCCCGGCGGGTGATCAGTTCCCAGAGGGTCCGGGAGCGGCTCAGTTCTGTCGCGGTCGCGGTGTCCGTCATCCCAGACCTCCCCATAGCTGACGGATAGTCAGATCAAGGGCAGAGCGTAGAGCGCGGACGCTTGTCGGTCCAGGGGTGGCGGGGCTAGCTTGTTTCTGACGATCCATCAGATCGGTGAATTGGGGAGACCATGGAACTGCCTCGGATCATCAGCGTCGACGACCACGTGATCGAGCCCGCGCACCTGTTCGACGTCTGGCTGCCCGCCAAGTACCGCGACCGCGGCCCCAAGGCGCTCACCGCCGGCATCGGCGAACTCGCCTACACCGGCGGCAAGTACGTCATCACCATGGACCCCGACGGCCCGCCGACCGACTGGTGGATCTACGAGGACCTGAAGTTCCCGTACAAGCGCAACATCGCCGCCGTCGGCTTCGACCGCGACGACATGACCCTGGAGGGCATCACCCGCGAGGAGATGCGCCGCGGCTGCTGGGACCCCAAGGCGCGCCTCGCCGACATGGACCTCAACCACGTCGAGGCCTCGCTGTGCTTCCCGACCTTCCCGCGCTTCTGCGGGCAGACCTTCGCCGAGGCCCACGACAAGGAGGTCGCCCTCGCCTGCGTGCGCGCCTACAACGACTGGATGGTCGAGGAGTGGTGCGGCGACAGCGGCGGCCGGCTCATCCCGCTGTGCATCATCCCGCTCTGGGACATCGACCTCGCCGTCGCCGAGATCCGGCGCAACGCCGCCCGCGGGGTGAAGGCCGTGACCTTCTCCGAGATCCCCACCTACCTCGGCCTGCCGTCGATCCACTCCGGCTACTGGGACCCCTTCTTCGCCGTCTGCCAGGAGACCGGCACGGTGGTCAACATGCACATCGGGTCCAGCTCCCAGATGCCCGCCGCCTCCCCCGACGCGCCGCCCGCCGTCCAGGCCTCGCTCAGCTTCAACAACGCGATGGCCTCGATGATGGACTTCCTCTTCAGCGGCGTCCTCGTCAAGTTCCCGACGCTCAAACTCGCCTACAGCGAGGGCCAGATGGGCTGGATCCCCTACGCCCTGGAGCGCGCCGACGACGTCTGGCAGGAGCACCGGGCCTGGGGCGGCGTCCGCGACCTGATCCCCGAGCCGCCGTCCACGTACTACTACCGGCAGATGTTCTGCTGCTTCTTCCGCGACAAGCACGGGATCGCCTCGCTCGACGTCGTCGGACGCGACAACGCCACCTTCGAGACCGACTACCCGCACGTGGACTCGACCTTCCCGCACACCAAGGAGGTCGCCCTCGACCACGTGAAGGGGCTGGACGACGAGACGGTCTACAAGCTGATGCGCGGCAACGCCATCCGCATGCTCGGCCTCGACCTGGACAGCGGCCGCCGCTGATGGACCTGACCTACACCGAGGAGGAGCAGGAGTTCCGGGCCCGGCTGCGCGCCTGGCTCGCGAAGGTGCTCCCCGAGCTGCCCGCCAAGCCGTCCCCCGACGACTGGCCGAGCCGGCGCGCCTACGACCTCGGCTGGCAGCGCCGGCTGTACGAGGCCGGGTACGCGGGTCTGCACTGGCCGGTGGACGCGGGCGGCCGCGGAGCCACCCCGACCCAGCACCTGATCTTCCTGGAGGAGAGCGAGCGCGCCGGAGCCCCGTACGTCGGCGCGAACTTCGTCGGGCTGCTGCACGCCGGCCCGACCATCGCGGCCGAGGGCACGGCGGAGCAGCGGGCGCGCTGGCTGCCGCCCGTCCTGCGGGGCGACGAGGTGTGGTGCCAGGGGTTCAGCGAGCCGGGCGCGGGCTCCGACCTGGCCTCCCTGCGGACCCGGGCCGTGCGCGACGGCGAAGACTACGTGATCAGCGGGTCGAAGATCTGGACCTCGCACGCGGAGGTCTCCGACTGGTGCGAGCTGCTGGTGCGCACGGAACCCGTCAGCGCCGAGGTCCCCAAGCACCGGGGGATCTCCTGGCTGGCCATGCCGATGGACGCGCCGGGGGTGACCGTACGGCCGCTGCGCACGCTCGCCGGGTCGGCGGAGTTCGCGGAGATGTTCCTCGACGAGGTGCGCGTCCCGGTGGCCAACCGGGTCGGCGCGGAGAATGACGGCTGGCGCGTCACCATGGTCACGCTCTCCTTCGAACGCGGCACCGCCTTCGTCGGCGAGGTCGTCGCCTGCCGCCGGACCCTGGGGGAACTGGCCCGGACGGCGAAGGCCAACGGCCGGTGGGACGACCCGGTGCTGCGGCGCAGGCTGGGGCGGCTGTACGGGGAGTTCGGCGCGCTGTGGCGGCTCACCCAGTGGAATGTCAGCGAGGCCGGGCGCTCGGCCGGCGGGGTCCCCGGTATCGGCGGTTCCGTCTTCAAGCTCGCCTACTCGCACGCCCGCCAGGAGCTGTACGAGGCGGCGGCGGAGGTGCTCGGGGCCTCGTCCCTGGCCCTGGAGGAGGACTGGGTGCTGGACCGGCTCTCGTCCCTCTCCTACACGATCGCCGCGGGCACCTCGCAGATCCAGCACAACATCGTCGCCGAGCGGATCCTCGGCCTCCCGAAGGGCCGGTGAGGGGCATGGACTTCCAGCCGACCGAGGACCAGAAGAACCTGCGGGCCGGCGTACGGGACCTGCTGGCGGGGCGCTACGGGCGCGAGGCGCTGCGGGCGTCGGTCGACGCCGGGGCCGGCGTGGACCGCGCGCTGTGGCGGGAGCTGGGCGAGGCGGGCTTCTTCGCGCTGCGCCTGCCGGAGGCCGAGGGCGGTGTGGGCCTGGGGCTGCCGGAGGCGGTCCTCGTCTTCGAGGAGGCCGGCCGGGCCCTGGTGCCGGGGCCGCTGGTGGCCACGCACCTGGCCGCCGGGGTGGTCCCGGGGGCGGCGGCCGGGACGGCGGTGGTGACCGCCTTCGACCTGGGCGGGCCGCTGGTGGCCCACCTGGGGGACGCGGACGCCGTGCTGGGGGCGGCCGCGGTGCCCGCCGGTGAGCCGGTGCGCTCGGTGGACCCGCTGACGCCGCTGCACCGGGTGGCGGCGGTGGGTGACGTTTCGGCGTACCGCGGGGCGGGGGCGCTGCTGACGGCCGCGCTGCAGCTCGGGAGTGCACTGCGGACGGTGGAGCTGGCGGTGCGGTACGCGGGTGAGCGCGAGCAGTTCGGGCAGCCGATCGGGGCGTTCCAGGCGGTCAAGCACCTGTGCGCGCGGATGCTGGTGCGGGCGGAGGTGGCCCGTACGGCGGTCTACGCGGCGGCGGTGACGGGTGATACGGGCGAGGTGGCCGCGGCCAAGCTCCTCGCGGACGAGGCGGCCGTTTTGGGCGCCCGGGACTGCCTCCAGGTGCACGGCGGGATGGGCTTCACCTGGGAGGCGGACGTGCACCTGCACCTCAAGCGGGCCTGGGTGCGGGCCGAGCAGTGGCGGACGGCGGCGCAGGCGGAGGAGCTGCTCGCGGAGGAACTACTCGCGGGGGAGTTGCTCGGCGGGGAGCCGCTCGGCGGGGAGCCGCCGGTGGTGGGGCTGCTGGGCCGGGCGGGTTAGCCGGGCGGCCGGAGGGCCCCTTCGGCCCGCGTTGCGCACGGTGACGCGGGGGCACGGGAGGGACGGCGTGGGACGCATGTCTCATTACAGAGAGTTGATATCGGTTTGTGTCCTTCGCCCGACTCATTGCGGCCCGGAAGCGGGGGCCTGCTCCGGTACGCTCCCACGAATGCGAGCGGTTGAGCGGCGCAAGCGTCGCACAGTATGCACCACGCCCACTCCTTCGCGCGGGAATATGCCCGAAGCGCTTGTTGTGGTGACTGTACGTCAACCATGCTGCTCCGCAAGGGGATCACACTGGGTGATCCCGTCCTGTCGCGAGGCGAAGTGTCCGCCGGTTCGGATGGTGTGAGCGGTGCAGGTGCTTCAGGTTCAGCTGGAGGTCGGAGCGGATCCCGCCGAGGTCGGCCGGGCCCGCCGGTGGGCCCGCTCCCGGTTGGCGGGGTCGGGCATAGGGGATGACGAGCCGCTCGCCGAGACGCTGATCCTGCTGATCTCCGAGCTGGTCACGAACGCGGTCGTGCACACGGGCTGTCCGGCCGTGCTGCGGATGCTGTTCGGGGGGCCGGGGGTGCGGGTCGAGGTGGCGGACGCGAGCGACCGGGCACCGAACCGCCGGCAGGCGTGCGGGGAGGACACCGGCGGGCGCGGCCTGGAGCTGGTCGACGGCCTCGCGGACCGCTGGGGCTGGCAGCGCGAGGGTGCGGGCAAACGGATCTGGTGCGAGATCGACCGCGCGGAGAAATCGACCTCGGACTGCGCGTCCGAACGCCCCTCGGACGGACCGTCGGAATGTCACACCCCACCGCGGGAACCGCGCGTGTACCTCTAACGAGGTGTTGACGGTTCGTCACATCTTGATCACCCTGGTGTGGAGCGATTCGACGCGAGGGGACGCCAAGGACAGGCCTTGACGAGTGCGGGTCGCGGGGTGGCGGCTGCCGTGCCGTGCTCGGGGCGCGCATGAGCGTCGCCGCCACCCGCAGGACCCGCCGAGCCTCCTCCCGGGGGAGGGGGCCGGACCGGGTTTCACACGCTCGCGAGGAGACCGTCGAGCGGGGCCGGTACCTCTTCGGGGGCGAGGGCCTCGGCGAGGAGGCGGCCGTAGCGGATCTTGCGGCCCTTCGTCGTGCCCAGGAAGCGCCGCAACTGCCGCTGCGGGGGCCGACCGCGCTGGGCGGGCTGGCGTACGAAGGTCTGCCAGGAGCGGAGTTCTCCCTCGGACCGCAGGATGTCCTCGATCCGGGTGGTGCCCAGGGCGCGGATGAGTTCGTCCTCCAGATCCGCCACGCACACGAAGAAGCCCTCCCGGGGCGCCCCGGCCCGCTCCAGGGCGCGGTCGTAGAAGGGCTGTTCGTTCTCGTCGCACAGTCCCGTCAGGCGCAGGCCGAGGCCGGGCGGCCCGAGGAGGCCGGTGTAGCGGGCCACGCTCATGGCGCCGCCCATCGATATGACGCACACGCCTTCGGCGGCGAGGTCGCGGCCGCGCCCATCGGCGAGCGCCTCGACGGCCGCGAGGTCGCTGGGGCCCTCCACCAGTACCGCCGTCCGTACGTTCAGCCGGGCGGCGAGCTCGCGCGCGGCCTCGCCGGTACCGCCGCTCGCCCAGTCGTCGACCGCTTCCCGGAATGCCCGCATGTCCGCCATGGGGCGAGTCTGCGCCTTCGCGGAGGGTGCGGCACGCGCTTTTCGGCGTCTGCGGCCGCCCGCTGTCCCGGGCCTCGTGCCGGGACAGCGGGCGGAGGGCCTTCAGGAGGGTGTCTAGCCGTCGGTGCAGATGACGTCGTACGGGCGGCCGATCGCGAGGGTCAGCTCGATCGGGTCGGTGGTGCCGGAGGGGCACTCGGACTTCGCCTTGACGAGGCCGAGGACCTTCTGGGCGCCGGAGCCGCCGCAGGCGACCTCCTTGGCCTGGGAGGTCACGCAGTCGCCCTTCACCAGCTGGCCGCCGCCGGCGCCGGCATCACCGGGGTGCTCGCTCGACAGGTTGCGGCCGCAGACGGTGTTGGTGGGGATGCCGGTCGACTTGCCGCTCCCGTAGGAGATGCTCACGTCGATCATCAGGTCCGTGCCGGGCGGGCACTGGATCGCGCCCGGGAGGATGCTGGCTTCCTTGATGTCGATGGCCTTGAAGGTGGCCCCGGAGCCGGAGCAGCCCGTCCGCTTGTAGCCGTCGGGAGCCTTGGCCGGGTCGGGGCCGCCGCAGTCGCCGACCTTCCACGCGCTGGAGGTGTCGGAGGAGGACTCGGGGGATCCGGGGTCCTTGGCGGTGGGCTTGGCCGAGGGGGAGGCCGAGGGGGACGCCGACGGCTTGCCGTCGTCCTTGCGGAGTGACTGCATGACGAAGTAGCCGCCGATGATGACCACGGCGAGGACGATGACGGCGACGACGTTGCTGCCCGACCGGCGTTGGGGGGCAGGTGGCGGCGGTACCTGGTAGGGGTTGGTCATGCGTGCTTCTCCTGCGGGGAAGGTGGTGGGGACGGGGTGTGACGCGCGTACGGTGACGCGTCATGTCCACCTCATGGTTCCACTGCGCACCGCGCGCGGGTGGCCGGGGTCGTCCGGTCCGCCGCCGCCCGCCCCGCCGGGCTCAGAGGACGGCCACCGGGGCCACGGGGGTGCCGGTGCCGCCGACGAAGGGTTCCGGCATCGCGGAGAGGAGGAAGGCGTAACGGTTCTCTTCTGCACAGGCTGTGGACAACTTTTCGAGATTCCAGTTCTGCCCCTGGTGCATGCCCATCTCGACCAGGTCGAGGGCGTGCACGGGCAGCCACAGGTTCTCGATCTCCGGCGGGAAGATCTCGAAGGTCAGGGTGTCGTTCGCGACGGCCGCCACGTCCCGCGCGTGGAACCACTCGGGCGTACGGATCGACAGCCCGGGTGAGGGGAAGCCGTAGCCGTGCTTGTCGCCCGCCAGGTAGACCTGCATCTGGCCGGTGCGGACCAGCACGATGTCGCCGGCGCGGACGGTGACCCCGCCGAACTCCTCGGCCTCCGTCAGGTCCCCCGGGGTCACCGCGTGGTCGCCCGGCAGCCGGTCCAGCCCCTTCGCGCGCGCGACGTCGAGGAGCACTCCCCGCGAGACGATGTGGCCGGCCTTGTCGATGCCGCTGAACTCGGCACGGCCGTGCGCCGTGATGGTGCCGGCCGGGCGGCCGTTGTAGATCCTCCCCGAGTGCGAGACGTGGGTGAGGGCGTCCCAGTGGGTGCCCGCCTGGAGGCCCATGCTCACGGCGTCGTCGCTGCACGCGACCGTGCCGGGGCCGAAGAGCTCCTGGTTGATCTGCACCATCGTGTGCAGCGGGTTGATCCGGCCGGGGATCATGCCGACCTGGACCCCGTCCTCCTTGAGCGGGAGGGCGAGCGGGATCCGGCGGCCGGTACGGATCTGCGCCGCGGCGCCCCGGACCACCTCGTCGGTGATCAGGTTCAGGGTGCCGATCTCGTCGTCGGCGCCCCAGCGCCCCCAGTTGTTGACGCGCTTGGCGATGTCATGGAACTCGGCGGGCAGGGTCATGGACGTCGACAGCTCCTTGCGTGGATGCGGCGGTTACTACGGCAACGAGGGCTTGTGCAGGTGCGTCTGACTACCCATAGAATCTAACGGACCGTCAGAAATCGCGGGAAGGGGCCGGACGTGGGGAACTTCTTGGCAGGCAAGGCCGTCGCCGTCACCGGCGCCGGCCGGGGCATCGGGCGGGCCGTGGCACTCGCCGCGGCCGCCGAGGGCGCCAAGGTCGTCGTCAACGACTACGGGGTCGGGATCGGGGGCGCGGAGCCCACCAGCGAGATCGCCGAGGCCGTGGTGAAGGAGATCGTCGCCGCGGGCGGGGAGGCAGTCGCCGTCGCCGACGACATCTCCACCATGGCGGGCGGCCAGCGCCTCGTCGACACCGCGCTCGCGCGGTACGGCCGCCTCGACGGCGTCGTGTGCGTGGCCGGCATCCTGCGCGAACGGATGCTGTTCAACATGGCCGAGGAGGAATGGGACCCGGTCATCGCCACCCACCTCAAGGGCACCTTCACCGTCTTCCGCGCCGCCTCCGCCGTCATGCGCAGGCAGGGATCGGGCACCCTGATCGGCTTCACCAGCGGCAACCACCAGGGCTCGGTCGCGCAGGCCAACTACAGCGCCGCCAAGGGCGGGATCATCTCGCTCGTCCGCTCCGCCGCGCTGGGCCTGGCCAAGTACGGGGTCACGGCCAACGCCGTCGCCCCCGTCGCCCGCACCCGCATGTCCGCGAACGTCCCCATGGAGCTCAAGGAGATCGGCGAGCCCGAGGACGTGGCGGCGCTGGTCACCTACCTGCTGAGCGACCGGGCCAGGGCCGAGGACATCACCGGGCAGGTCTACACGATCGCCGGCCCGAAGATCGCCGTCTGGGCGCAGCCGCGCGAGCTGCGCGCCGGATACGCCGAGGGCTCCTGGACGCCGGAGAAGATCGCCGACTTCCTCCCCGGCACGGTCGGCACCGACCCGATGCCGATGCTCGCGCAACTGGAGGCCATGGCGAAGGCGGCGGCCGCCAAGGACCGCCCCAACGCGTAGGCCCGGACCGGACCAAGAGGGAGCGGCGTGGACTTCAGCTTCGGGGCCGAGGACGAGGAGCTGCGCGGGCGTGCCCGGGCGTGGCTGGCGGAGCACCTCGTGGGCCCGTACGCGCAGGCCGTCGGACTCGGCGGGCCGGGCAGCGAGCACGAAGGGGCCCCGGTCCGGCGCGCGTGGGAGCGCGAGCTGGGCCGGGGCGGCTGGATCGGGCAGGGCTGGGAGGCCGACGGGTGGGGCAACCGCCGGCTGTCACTGACCGGCCAGGTGGTGTGGGCCGAGGAGTACGCGGCCCTGCGCGCGCCCGGACGGGTCGGCCACATCGGCGAGAACCTCCTCGCCCCGACGCTCATCGCCCACGGGACGCCCGAACAGCAGGACCGCTTCCTGCCCGGCATCGCGCGGGGCGAGGAGCTGTGGTGCCAGGGCTACAGCGAGCCGGGCGCCGGATCCGACCTCGCGGGGATCCGTACGGCCGCGGTACGGGACGCGGCCGACGGGATGTTCCGGGTGACCGGGCAGAAGATCTGGACCTCGCTCGCCCACGACGCCGACTGGTGCTTCGTACTGGCCCGCACCGAGCCCGGCTCGCGCCGCCACCGGGGGCTGTCCTTCCTGCTCGTACGGATGGACCAGCCCGGCCGCGTCGAGGTGCGGCCGATCCGGCAGATGTCGGGGACGAGCGAGTTCAACGAGGTGTTCTTCGACGGGGCGGTCGCGGCGGAGGCCGTGGGCGCCGAGGGCGACGGCTGGACCGTGGCGATGGGCCTGCTCGCCCTGGAGCGGGGTGTGTCGACCCTGGTCCAGCAGATCGGCTTCGCGGCGGAACTGGAGCGCGTCCTGACCGTGTACGCGGCGCGGGACGCCGCGGGCTCCGGGGACCCCGTCCTGCGGGAGCGCCTCGTCCGGCAGTGGGCCGAGCTGCGCACGATGCGGTGGAACGCGCTGCGGACCCTGGCCTCCTCCGAGGGGGATCCGGGCGCGCCCAGCGTGGCCAAGCTGCTGTGGGGCGGCTGGCACCGGAGGCTCGGCGAGCTGGCGGTGGAGGTCCGCGGCGCGGCGGCGAGCGCCGGGCCGGCGCCCTGGGCGCCCGGGCTCCCGTACGAACTCGGGCTCGACGAGGAGCAGCGCCTGTTCCTGTTCACCCGTGCCGACACCATCTACGGCGGCTCGGACGAGATCCAGCGGAACATCATCGCCGAGCGTGTGCTCGGCCTGCCTAAGGAGTCCAGGTGAGAGGCGTCGTATTCGACGGCAAGCAGGCCCAGGTGGTCGACGACCTGGAGATCCGGGATCCGGGGCCGGGGGAGGTGCTGGTCGTGATCGGGGCGGCCGGGCTGTGCCACAGCGACCTGTCGGTGATCGACGGGACGATTCCGTTCCCGCCGCCGGTGGTGCTGGGGCACGAGGGCGCGGGCATCGTGGAGGCGGTGGGCCCGGGTGTCACACACGTGGTGCCGGGCGATCACGTGGCGCTGTCCACCCTCGCCAACTGCGGGGCGTGCGCGGACTGCGACCGGGGCCGGCCGACGATGTGCCGCAAGGCGATCGGGATGCCGGGGCAGCCGTTCTCGCGGGGCGGGAAGCCGCTGTTCCAGTTCGCCTCCAACTCGGCCTTCGCGGAGCGCACGATCGTCAAGGCCGTGCAGGCGGTGAAGATCCCGGCCGACATACCGCTGACCTCGGCGGCGCTCATCGGCTGCGGGGTCCTCACGGGGGTGGGGGCGGTACTGAACCGGGCGCGCGTGGACCGCGGCGAGACGGTGGTCGTCATCGGTACCGGCGGCATCGGGCTCAACGTCCTGCAGGGGGCCCGGATCGCGGGTGCCGCGACGATCGTGGCCGTGGACGCGAACCCGGCGAAGGAGGCGGTGGCCCGGCAGTTCGGCGCCACGCACTTCATCGACGCGTCCGCCGTGGCCGACTCGTCGGCGGCGGTCCGCGAGATCCTGCCGACCGGCGCCGACCACGCCTTCGAGTGCGTGGGCAGCGTCCGGCTGATCCGTCAGGCGATCGACCTCCTGGACCGGCACGGGCAGGCGATCCTGCTCGGAGTGCCCGGCTTCCAGGAGGAGGCCTCGTTCCTCGTGTCGTCCATGTACCTGGACAAGACGATCATGGGCTGCCGGTACGGGTCCTCGCGCCCGCAGCGGGACATCGCCCTGTACGCCGAGCTGTACCGGCAGGGCCGGCTGCTGCTGGACGAGCTGGTGACGGAGGTCTACCCGGTGGAGGACTTTGCCAAGGCCGCGGACGACGCCCACCACGGGCGGGTGGCGCGCGGGGTGCTGACCTTCTGATCGGCGCGGCGGGTGGCTCCGGGGCCGGTGGGCCCGGAGCCACCCTTTCGCGTGCCCTGGTCGGTCGGCGTGGCGCCCTGGTCGTCGGCGAGGCGTCCTGGTCGGTCGGCGAGGTGCCAGGGGCAGTCGGCGAGGAGCCCGGGGTCAGTCGGCCAGGCGGCCGAAGCGGCCCTTGTGGAAGAGGAGCGGCTCGCCCTCGCCGGCCGCGCCCATGGCCACGACCCGGCCCACGACGATGAGGTGGTCCCCGCCGGTGTGGACGGCCTGGATCCGGCAGTCGATCCAGGCGGGCACGGCGTCGAGCTGCGGCGATCCCGTGACGGGGGAGGGCGTGTGGGCCACCCCGGCGAACTTGTCCGCGCCGCTGATGGCGAAGGACCGGCACAGCTCGCCCTGCTCGGCCCCGAGGATGTTGACGCAGAACACCCCGGCGCGGGCGATCCGCGGCCAGGTGGTCGACGTACGGGCCACCATGAAGGTGACCAGGGGCGGGTCGAGGGACAGCGAGGCGAAGGACTGGCAGGCGAAGCCGGCCGGGCCCGCCTCCTCCTCGTCGGGGGGCGCGGTGATGACGGTGACCCCGCTGGCGAAGTTCCCCAGTACCGCGCGGAACTCGGCCGGGGACACCGGCGCGCGCTCGTCCTCGCCGACGGCCCGCAGATCGGGACGCGGCAGGGCGTCGACGGACTCGGGTTCCCGCTGCGCCGAGGCGGAGGTGGGGGAGCCGACTGACCTGAGGTATCGGACGACGGTGGCCGCCATCCCTGCATGTCCCATCACACGACGATTGAAGCTGACGGTACGTCAGATAGGAAGGGGTGGGGCGGGCGGCACTCGCCGGATGCCTCCGTTTGATCATCAACTCCCGTGTGAAGCACCGAACATGAGTAACCGTCAAGACCGCCGAAGCCCGTGTGTAAGGTCGGTGCCGACGACAACGGGGTCGGGGCTGGGGTGGTCATGGGCAATGGCAACGGCTTTCGCTACCGGGCCGAACGGATCTCGCTGGGCGCGATGGCGTCGGCGGGCATCCTGGTCCTGGTCGCCGACCTCTTCGGCTGGCTCGACAAGATGGCCCCCGGCGGCACGCTCCCGAAGATCACACTGCTGATCCTCAGCACGGTCACGCTCTTCCTCCTGATGGAGCTCGACCGCCTGAAGGTGCTCGACAACATCAACACCCAGATCTCCGGCCTCACCCTCGACGGGCTGACCGGCGAGCTCCGGCGCCAGCACTACCTCGGCGTGACCAAGGTCCACCGGGTCTTCTCCGACGAGGAGTTCAAACGGCTCCTGGGGGCCGCCCGCCAGGAGGTCGCCATCCTCCAGACCTGGATACCCAACCTCAGCCGCCTCGAAGGAGAGCTGGAGCGGGCCGTCACCGACCGGAACGTCCAGGTGCGCATCCTCCTGCTGCACCCGAAGTCCGCCGTCGCGGACCTGCGCGACGAGGCACTGCGCGCCACCCGCAGCTCCGTCGACGTCGGCGCGAGCCTGGACATCCTCAAGACCATCCACGACCGCCTCGCTCCGGAGCTCCGGAGCAGGCTCAGCGTCCGTGTCTACAACTCCCTGCCGTCGATCGCCGTCTACAAGGCCGACGAGCACTACCTCGTCAGCTCCTTCCTGCACGGGCAGCTCGCCATCGAGTCCCCCCAGACCGAGATCGACGGATCCGACACCGTGATGGGCCGGCAGGTCCAGAAGGAACTGGACACCCTCTGGGGCATCGGCAGCGAGGTCGACCTGCGCGACCCGATGAGATCGATCGACATCCACTGATCAGCAGAACGACCGGGAGAGAAGAGAAGGGACACGGCCGTGCGCGACCTGGACAGGTTCGAGGACGAACTGATCGAGCAGTACGAGCGGCATCCGGTGCTCGCGAACATCGCTGCTCACCGGCGCGGACGAGGAGGCGGCGGCCGCCTGCTTCAGGGAGGCGGAGGAGCACGCGCTCCGGCTCAAGGTGGACTTCTACGACCGGTTCCGGCCCGCGCCGGCCCGCGTGTCCGTACCCCCACACGGGTGAAACCCCCGGCCTCCGTGGGTCCGTACGCCCGGGCGCGGGTGCAGGCTCGGCATCGTGGCAGCGACCCCGTACCGCCGCCGTACCTCCGGAGGACCCCATGCTCGGCACCGACTTCACCACCGGATCACCCAACTGGCTCGACCTCGGCAGCCCCGACACCGAGGGCTCCGTCGCGTTCTACGGCGCGGTCCTCGGGTGGGAGTTCGCATCCGCCGGGCCCGAGGCGGGCGGGTACGGCTTCTTCCAGGTGGACGGCAAGACGGTCGCCGCGCTCGGGCCGCTCACCGAGGAGGGGGCGACGCCCGCCTGGATGCAGCACTTCATGACCCCCGACATCCAGGCCACCACCGCAGCCGTCCGCGACGGCGGCGGCACCGTCCGGATGGAGCCCATGGACGTCATGGGAGAGGGCTGGCTGGCCCAGTACACCGACCCGCAGGGCGCCGAGTTCGCCGTCTGGCAGCCGGGGAAGACCGGCGGACTCCAGCTGACCTCCGCCGAGAACGCACTGCTGTGGACGGAGCTCCACGTACCGGACCCCGTCGCCGACATCGCCTTCTACGCCGGGCTGTTCGGGTGGCGCAGCGCCGAGATGCCCGCACCCGGGATGATGTACCGGGTGCTGAGCACCGCCGACGGAGACCAGCAGGACGCCTCCTTCGGCGGGGTGGCCCCCTTCAGGGGGGAGGGCGAGGGCGAGCGGGCGCGCTGGGTGCCGTACTTCCACGCGGCGGACGTCGACGCCACCGTCGCGGTGGCCAGGGCGAACGGCGGAGCGGTGCTCATGCCGGCCACCGACCTCCCGGAGGTCGGGCGGATCGCCTGGCTGGCCGACCCGACCGGAGCGGTGTTCGCGCTGCTCAAGCCGGACCCGCAGATGTAGTACGGGGCCGGGAGCCACTGGCCGGGCGCCGGGGTTCAGCGGCCGAGGTACTTGGGCGTGCGCCGCTCCACGAAGCTCGCCACGCCCTCGTTCGCGTCCGCCGTGGTCATGTTGATCTCCTGAGCGGTGGCCTCGGCGGCCAGCGCGGCCGCCCGGTCACCGTCCAGGGAAGCGTTGACCAGCTGCTTCGTCATGGCGAGGGCCCGGGTGGGCCCCTGGGCGAGCCGCTCGGCCCACGCGCGGGCGGTCGCCTCCAGCTCCTCGGCCGGCACCACCCGGTTCACCAGGCCCAGGCGCTCGGCCTCGACGGCCGGGACGGCGTCGCCGAAGAACATCAGCTCCTTGGCCTTCTGCGGGCCGACGAGCCGGGGCAGCAGGTACGCGCCCCCGCCGTCGGGGACCAGCCCGCGGCGGACGAACACCTCGATGAAGCGGGCCGGTTCGGCGGCGATGACGAGGTCGCAGGCGAGGGCGAGATGGGCGCCGATCCCGGCGGCCGTGCCGTTGACGGCGGCCAGGACCGGCTTCTCGCAGTCGAGCACGGCGGTGATCAGGCGCTGCGCGCCGAGCCGGATCATCCGGGCGACATCACCGGCGACGCGGTCTCCGCCGCTGCTTCCGCCGGGGCTGCCGCGCAGGTCGGCGCCCGCGCAGAAGCCCTTGCCGGTGGCGGTGACGACCACGGCCCGCACGGCGGGGTCGGCGGAGGCCTCGGCGAGCAGCGCGATGACGCGCTCGCGCTGGTCCCAGGTGACGGCGTTCATCGCCTCGGGGCGGTTGAGGGTGATCCAGGCGACGCCGTTGTCGATGCGGTGGAGGACTTCGTCCTCGGGGGTGCGGGTCATGGGTCGACTCCCGTTCGGCGGTGGATGGGTGTGGCCGGGGCCGCCGGTCCGGTGCGGCTCAAGACCCGGGGCCGCGCCCCGAACCCCTGGGACACGGACCTCAGCGGCAGATGGCCAGGGCGTCCAGGGCCACCGCCCCCTGGCCCCGGGGGAGGACCATCAGGGGGTTGATGTCCAGCTCGGACAGCTCGTCGCCCAGTTCGAGGGCCATCCGCTGGATGCGGAGCACGACCTCCACCAGGGCGTCCACGTCCGCGGGCGGAGCCCCCCGCACGCCCTCCAGCAGCGCATGCCCGCGCAGCTCCCGCAGCATGGCCCGCGCCTGGTCCTCGCCGAACGGCGGCACGCGGACCGCGGCGTCGTGCAGGACTTCCACCAGGACCCCGCCGAGGCCGACCGTGACGGTGGGGCCGAAGAGGTCGTCCTGGGTCACGCCGACGACCATCTCGACGCCCCGCTCCACCATCTGGCAGACCAGGATTCCGTCGAGCGGCACGTTCTCGTAGCGCGCGATGTCGGTCAGCTCCCGGTACGCGTCGCGGATCTGGCTCGCCGAGGTGAGGCCGATCTTCACCAGGCCGAGCTCCGTCTTGTGCCCCAGCTGCGGGCCCGAGGCCTTCATCACCACCGGGTAGCCGACCAGCCCGGCGGCGCGGACCGCCGCGGCCGCGCTCGTCACGAGCTGCTCGCGGGGGACCCGTATGCCGTAGGCGCGCAGGAGCTGCTTGGCCGCGTGCTCGCTGAGCTGCTGCGACGGCCGCATGAGGGCCTGCGCCTTGCGGTACGAGGGCGAGGGCGTGCGCGGCGCGTCCTCGAAGGGCGAGCGGTAGCCGGCGGTGAAGCGGTGGTGGCCGAGATAGGCGCGTACGGCGGTGATGCAGTTGCCGAAGGTACGGAAGGTGGCGACGCGGGAGGAGCCGAGCAGGGTGGTGCGGTAGGCCTCCTCGGTGCCGACGGGGGAGCCCCAGATCACGCAGATCAGCTTGTCGCTCTGCTCGGCCGCGTCCACCAGGTCCTGGGCGAGCCGGTCGCTCATGGGCGGGAAGGGGCCGGTGATCGGGCAGATCAGGACGCCCACCTCGGGGTCGGCGAGGATCGCGTCGATGATCTTCCGGCCGCGCCAGTCGCCGACCGGGTGGCCGCCGTTGTCGACGGGGTTGGCGACGTTCAGGTACTCGGGGATCCACTGGTGCAGCTGGTCCTGCTTGGCCTGCGAGAGGGTGGGCAGCGTCAGGCCCGCCTCGGTGGCCAGGTCGGAGAAGTGCGCCCCGGTGCCGCCGGAGATGGAGTAGACGACGACCCCGTCGGCCTGGGGCCTGCGGGCCCGGGCGAGCAGCGCCGCGGTGTCCTGGAGCTCGTCGAGGCCGTCGACGCGGATGACGCCGAACTGGCGCATGGCGGCGTCCACGACGGTGTCGGCACCGGTCAGCTTCCCGGTGTGGGAGGCGGCCATGCGCGCGCCGGTCTCGGTGCGGCCGACCTTGACGGCGACGACCGGGACCCCGTTGCGTGCGGCCCGGTCGGCGGCGAGCAGGAAGGACCGGCCGTCCTTGAGGCCCTCCACGTAGCAGGCGATGGCCCCGACCTCGGGCTGCTCGGCGAAGTAGGAGATGAAGTCGGAGGTCTCCAGGTCGGCCTCGTTGCCGGTCGGTGCCCAGTGGGAGAGCCGTATGCCCAGCTCCTGGAGGGTGTAGACCGGCCGGCCCTGGTGGCCGGACTGGGTGATCAGGGCGATCGCGGGGCCGTCGAGGTCCTCGCGGAACTTCTCGAAGGCGTTGAGGTTGGTGTTGGGGCCCAGCAGCCGCAGGCCCGAGCGCCGGACGGCGGCGCCGAGGCGCTCCTGGGCGGCGGCGCCCGCGTCGCCGGTCTCGGCGAAGCCGGAGGCGAAGGCGACGGCGAACTTGACCTTGGTCTCGGCCAGTTCCTCGATGACGGGGAGCGGGTCGGCGACGAGGAGGACGGCGAGGTCCACCTGTTCGGGCAGGTCGGCGACGGAGGCGTGGCAGGTCCGGCCGAAGACGCTGGGGCGGGTGGGGTGCACGGGGTGGAGCCGGGCGCCGACGCGCTCCGCCCAGGCGATGAGCTGGCGGGTGATGCCGGTGTTGGGTTTGCCCTCGGCGTCGGAGGCGCCGATGACGGCAACGGACTCTGGCCGGAAGAACCGGTCCAGGTCGGGGACGTCGGCGTGCAGCGGTCGTCCGCTGACGTCGAGGGGGACCGCGTCGTCGGCGGAGGGGGCCGCCGACGAGTGGACGGCGGTCCTGGGGGTCTCCCCGCAGGCCTCGACCCGTGCGCGGAAGTCGGTGGTGAGGGTGCCGTGAGTAGATCCAAGCATCGTTGCCGCCCACTCCTGCTCGATGAACTCGATGGAACTCAATAACTGACGTGCAGTCAGATTACTGAACTGACGTGCCGTCAGGAACAGGGCTGCGCAGGAAAGCTGTGGAGGTGGTGTGGTGAACGGTGACAGATCCCGCCGGAACCGGTCCAGGGCGCGATTCGGCCGACCCGGCCCGGCGGGCTCCGTGCCTCAGGCGTGCCAGAGCGCGAACAGGCCGGCGAAGAAGGTCACGGTGAACACCGGAACCCACCACGGGGCGGAGCCCGCCTCCCGCGCCGAGCGCGTCCAGCGGGCCAGCAGTCGGGCGTTCAGCAGTCCGGCGGTCAGGCAGTAGAGGACCCAGAGCGGCTCGAACAGCCCGGCGGGAGATTCGAAGTAGATGCTGTGACCGAGCAGCCAGTTGTCGACCTGGGTGACGACGAGGAAGAGGTGCAGGACGAGGAGCCAGGGCAGGGTGAGCACCACGGCGATGTTGCGGGCCAGGTAGCCGTTCTCGCCGAGCCCGATGCCACCGGTCATGGCCCATACCGCGCACGCCGCGAGCAGGATCAGGTACCCGCGGGACAGCGGCTCGCTCCACGCTGTCCGGGCGGCCTCCCGGATCCGGGCCGGAAGGTCCCTGCCGGGCTGCTTCACGCGGCACCCGTGCCGGACCGGCGGGCGACCGCCTTGGCGATCTTCTCGGCGTCCATCGCCATCTCTCGGAACATGCCGCTGATGGGGTTCGAGAAGCCGGTGAAGTACAGGCCGCGGGCCTGCTCGGGGGAGCGGGCGCCGTGCGTACGGGGGCGGCCGCGCTCGTCGAGCACCCCCAGGTGGCCGACCATTCCCTCCAGCGCGCGGCGGTAGCCGGTCGCCGCGATCACCGCGTCCGGGGTGATCCGCGAACCGTCCGCGAGCACCACCTCGGCGCCGTCGAAGGCCTCGACGGCCGCCACCGGCTCCACCGTGCCACCACGCACCGCGTCGATCAGACCGACGTCCTGAACCGGTATCGACCCCTGCTTCACCCTGCTGTACAGCCCGGTGGCGGGGCGCGGAAGCCCGTACGCCGACAGGTCCGGTACGGAGGCGCGGGCGACGAGCACCGACAGCCGGTCCACGAGTCGCGCCGGCAGCCGGCGTACGAGGATCCCGCTGCGCTGGGCCGGCCAGCCGGCGGTGGAGCGGCGCATGATGTGCGGGGCGGTGCGCACGGCGAGCCGCACCCGGGCCGCGCCGCCCTCGACGAGGTCGACGGCTATCTCGGCGCCGGTGTTGCCGATGCCGACGACGAGGACGTCCTGACCGGCGTACGGCTGCGGATTGCGGTACTCCGAGGCGTGCAGCAGCCGCCCCTCGTACGCGTCCAGGCCGGCCCAGTCGGGGAGCGCGGGCGTGTGGTTGTACCCGGTGGCGATGACGACGGCCGCGGCGGCCAGCTCCCGCCCGCCGGTGGCGTGCAGGGTCCAGCCGTCCGCGCCCTCGGGCCCGGCCGGCTCGATCCGGGCCACCTCCACGCCGGTGACCAGCTCCAGCTCGTGGAACTCGGCGTACTTCTCCAGGTAGCGCACGACGTCGTCGCGGGAGACCCAGCGCCCGAAGCGGCGCGGCATGGCCAGGCCCGGGAGGGCGGAGAGGCGGCGCGTGGTGTGCAGGCGCAGCCGGTCGTAGTGCCGCCGCCAGGACGAGCCGACCGTGTCGGACTTCTCGACGACCACCGCACGGATCCCTCGGGCGCGCAGCGCGGCGGCCGCGGCGAGGCCGCCGGGGCCGGCCCCGATGACGTACACGGGGCGGGGATGGGTGGTCATGTCGGGTGCTGTGGGGTCTCCGGGCATGAGGTGTGATCGTATCGCCACGCTGGGTTGATGGGTCTCGGTCGGGCGGGGAATCGATTGCGGATCGATCACGGGCGCGTGCGGCGCCGCCCCGGGTCGTGTGCCTGCCGCCGGCCGGGGCCTTGCGCGATCGTCCCGGATCCGCTCAACTGACGTACCGTCAGATTGTTGGACCGCGGAAGGGTGGGGGCTGCCGATGCAGACCATCTGGCTCAGTGGAGCCGAATGGCTCGCCGTGCTCCGGATAGGCCTCGGCCTGTGGTGGCTGGAGAGCTGGCGGCACAAGGACAAGAAAGGCTGGTTCGAACGCGGCACCGGCATCGCCTGGGCCGCCGACGTCGCCGGCAAACACCGCTGGACCTTCGTCAAGGGCGGCTTCGAGCGGATCGTCGCACCGCGTCCGAAGGCGATGGCCTACATCGTCGTCTACGCGGAACTCGCCCTCGGGCTGGGCCTGGTCCTCGGCCTCCTGACTCCGATCGCCCTGGTCGGCGGCCTCCTGCTCAACCTGCTGTACCTCGTGCTGATGATCCACGACTGGGCCGAGCAGGGCCAGAACGCGATGATGGCGCTCATCTCGCTCGTCGCGCTCCTCGCCATGTCCTGGCAGACCTGGTCCCTCGACGCGGCGATCGGACTGTTCCGGTGACCGGCACCGGCACCGGCACCGGCACCGGCACCGGCACCAGCGCTGTGCGGTACGACCTGCCCGAGATGGATGACTTCACCCGCCCCTACTGGGACGCGGCGGCCGAGGGCCGGCTGCTGCTGCGGAGCTGCGCCGACTGCGGGCGGGCGCACCACTACCCGCGCGAGTTCTGCCCGCTCTGCTGGGCGGGCGAGGACCGCGTGACGTGGGAGACGGCGAGCGGCCGGGCCACCCTCTACACCTGGTCGGTGATCCACCGCAACGACCTCCCGCCGTTCGGCACGCGCGTCCCGTACACGGCCGCCGTCGTGGACCTGGCCGAAGGCCCGCGGATGATGACCGAGGTGGTGGACTGCGAAGCGGCGGACCTGCGCATCGGCATGCCGCTCACGGTCACCTTCCGCGAGGCGGCCGACGGGGTGCGGGTGGCGGTCTTCCGGCCGGCGCCGCCGGACTGACCGGTCAGGGCCAGAGCAGCTCGCGGCCCCAGGACCCGCCGCCCGTACGGGAGTACCGCAGGCGGATGTGCCGGCGCGCGGCATCCCCCTGGAAGAACTCCACCTCGGCGGGGTCCAGTACGTACCGGGTCCAGGTCGGAGCCGGCGCGTCCGGCTCGGCTCCGGCCCGTTCCCAGGCGGCCGCCGAGACCCGCGCCAGCTCCTGCACGGAGCCGAGCACCTCGCTCTGCCGACCCGTGAGCGCGGCGGCGAGCGCACCCCGCGAGCGGACCGCCAGGTCCGCCCGGCTCTCCTCGGGCCCGCAGGCGCTGACCCGGCCCCGGACGCGGACCTGGCGGCCCACGGAGGGCCAGTAGAACCCGAGGGCCGCCTCCGGCCGCCGGGCCAGCTGCACGCCCTTGGCGCTGGTGGCGTGCGAGGCGAAGTGCCAGCCCCGCGCGTCGACGTCGTGCAGCATCAGCGTCCGCACATCCGGCCGCCCGTCCCCGTCCACCGTCGCCAGACTCATGGTGTGCGGCTCCAACTGCCCCGCGCGTGCGGCATGCACGAACCACTCCCGGAACAGCGCCAACGGCTCAAGGGGCGCGGTGGCCGGGTCGAACCCCGGGAGCGGTGAGTCCCACACGCGCAGGGAGTGCAGGGTGGCGTGGAAGTCGTCGGGGGCGGCTTCGCCGGTCAGGCCGGATCCGCGGGCATCGCTGTTCATGAGCCCCATGGAACAGCAGGGCGGGGGGCGGGTCGGAGGGTGCGGGGGCTTCGGCGGCGGGAGCCGACGGGGCGGGGCCGATAGGCGCGGGGTGGTGTGGCGGGCGGCAGCCACCGGGTAGGTGGGCGCACCCAATCGCTACGCGCTCCTCGCCTCTCAGCGTCTCCAGCCCGTCCTGGGCTGGACATAGGCCGCCCACGACCGTTGGCGCTCCGCGATCACGCGTCCGACGACCACCCTGGGTCGGGCATAAGCCGCCCACGACCGGTCAGCGCTCCTCACTCATCCGTCTCTCCGTGCAAGGTGGCGAGGAAGCGCTCCCACCCAACCAGCGCCCGGTCCAACAGATCCGAACTGGGCTCACCGATGCCCGCCGCCCCGACCAACGGGGCGTCATCGGGATCGATGCCGATGACATGCGGCATGCAAATCCCCCTCACTTGTGAGGCCACTGCCAGGCAGCCTCTCTAGAGATGTGACCAATCCAACCAACCTGGACGCGACTCGTCAAGGCATCTCTAGAGATGTCGAGCAAGAGGTCCTGACGCAGGTTCGTGCGGTGGCACATCTCTGGCCCTAGGGTGTCTAGAGAGGAGAGGAAGTGATCGGTTTTCATGACCAGCCAGGGCGGCGCCCGTCAGCCGAAATACCAGCGGATCGCTGATGCGCTGAGGACCGCTATCCAGGCGGGCGAATACGGCCCAGGTGATCGGCTGCCCGGTGAGAACGACCTCATGGCCGCATACGAGGTCGCCCGGATGACCGCGCGCCAAGCCCTCGGCGTCTTGCAGAACGAGGGTCTCGCGGAGGCGCGGAAGGGGGCCGGTGTCTTCGTGCGGGCGTTCAAGCCCTTGCGGCGACGCGGCATCCAGCGGCTGGCGCGCGAGCAGTGGGTCGCGGGCCGGTCGATCTGGTCCGACGAGTCCGAGGACCGGGAGCTGGTCGTCGATCAGATCGACGTGCGCGAAGAGCAGGCCGACGGCCGCTTCTCGGATGCCCTTGGCCTTCCCGCTGGGGCTCGCGTGTGGGCGCGCAGCCGCCGCTTCGTGCTCGATGGCAAACCCGTGCTGTTCGCCGTGTCGTACCTGCCGTCCGACGTGGTGGCGGACTCGGCCATCACGGAGGTCGACACCGGCCCCGGTGGGACGTACGCCCGGCTGGCCGAACTGGGCTTCGCGCCCGTGCATTTCCGGGAAGAGGTCAGGTCCCGGATGCCCTCGGCCGACGAGGCGGAGCGGCTCTCGCTCTCGATGGGTACGCCCGTCATCCACATCGTCCGCACCGCGTTCGCCCAGGGCGGGCGGGTCGTCGAGGTCAACGAGATGACGTTGGACTCTGCCTCCTACGTCCTGGAGTACGACTTCGACGCTTAGACGGCGGCGTCCATGGCCGCACCCTCGGTGGCGGTGTTTCGCGTGAGACTTTCTGTGGGGCGCCCGTTGGCGCCGTCCTTTCCGGTGACATCCGGCGCGGTGCGAGCCACGTGTGTGCCGGGCCGGGTAAGGCGTCCTTGCGACGACGAACCCGAGCACCGTTGAGGAGACCGACCATGTACGCAGCAGTCCGGCGGTACGAAGGCGTGACGGACCCGGCCGAGGCCGGGCGCATCGTCGACGAGGGGTTCGTGTCGCTCATGCGCCAGGTTCCCGGATTCGTGGCGTACTTCTGGGTCGATGCCGGTGGCGGGGTCATGGTGTCCACCAGCGTCTTCCGGGACCGTGCGGGTGCCGACGAGTCGATCGAGCGGGCGGCCCACTTCGTGCGGGACAACCTGGCCCGGTACCTGCCCAACCCGCCGCAGGTCACAGCCGGCGAAGTCGTCGCCTCCGCCTGACTTCCCCACCACCCGCCCTGGGCAGGCGAGCCCAGGACGGGCTGGAGACGCTGAGAGGTGAGGAGCGCCAACGGTCGTGGGCGGCCTATGTCCAACCCAAGACGGTCGTCGGACGCTGAGGGGTGAGGAGCGCGTAGCGATTGGACGCGCTTCCCCCGACCCGGGAAGTCGCTGGGCCGGGGCCGTCTCGTGGGTGCCCTACGCCCGGCCTGCTCGCGGGTCTGTGATGTCCCCGCCCCTGAAAGTCAACCCCCATACACGACTCTGACTACCGGCCCCGTGGATCCCGCCTACCCAAGCCGCCCGAAGAATTTTCACCAGGGCCGATGAGTTTCCGCCTCCGCCACGGTCATACCTACGACGCAAGACAAAGCAACGCACCGCAACAACGCAACGCCCCCGCGAAGGAGACGCATCATGGCCGAGACAGTCAAGGGCCCCGCCAGCTACTTCCCCTCGATCGAGAAGAAGTACGGGCGTCCGATCGGGGAGTGGCAGGACCTCATTCGGTCCTCGCCGCTGACCAAGCACTTGGAGCTGGTCTCGTGGCTCAAGACCGAGCACGGTCTGGGGCACGGTCACGCCAACGCGCTCGTCGCCCACACGCTCGCCGAAGGTAAGTGACCGCGAGCGACCGCCCCGCGCCAAGCAGCCCCCGCCCAGCCCTCACCCGCGCCCCTGCCCAGCCCGCGCATCCCACCCCCGCCCGCCCCGCCGCCTCATCCCCGCCCCAGCAGCACCGTCCCCGACGAGCAGAACCAGCCGCCCGTGCCCGAGGCCAGGGCGACCTCCGGGAGGCGGCCGCCGGGTTTGGTGACCTGGCCCGGGCCCGCCTCGCCGCGGAGTTGGCGGACGGCCTCGACCAGGAGGAACAGGCCGCGCATGCCGGGGTGGCAGGCCGAGAGGCCGCCGCCGTCGGTGTTGACCGGGAGTTCTCCGTCGCGCAGCAGGCGGCCCTTCTCCACGAAGGCCCCGCCCTCGCCCTTCGCGCAGAAGCCGAGGTCCTCCAGGGTCACCAGGGTCATGTAGGTGAAGGCGTCGTAGATCTCGGCGAGGTCCACGTCCGCCGGGGTGAGGCCGGCGCGTTCGAAGGCGATGCGGCCGGAGACGGCCGCCGGGGAGACCGTGAAGTCCTCCCACTCCGACATCGTGGTGTGGGAGACGGACGTGCCCGCACCCAGGATCCAGACGGGGGCCTTGGCCGTGTCCGGTACGTAGTCCTCCGCCGCCAGGAGCACAGCGCAGCCGCCGTCCGAGCGGATGCAGCAGTGCAGCTTGGTGAAGGGGTCGGCGATCATGTCGCCGCCGAGTACGTCATCGACGGTGATCGGGTCGCGGAACATGGCGTCCGGGTTGGTGGCGGCGTTCGCGCGGGCCTGTACGGCCACCGAGGCGAGCTGCTCCAGGGTCGTCCCGTACTCGTGCATGTGGCGGCGCGCGGCCATGGCGTATTTGGAGATCAGCGTGTGGCCGTAGGGGACCTCGAACTGGAGCGGTCCACGCGCCCCGAAGGAGAGGTTCGAGGTGCGCCGTCGGGCCTTGATGTCCGCGCGGGCGGTGGATCCGTAGACCAGGAGCACGGCGTTCGCGTGCCCGGCGGCGATCGCGTCCGCCGCGTGGGCGGCCATGACCTCCCAGGTGGATCCGCCCACCGAGGTGGAGTCGACCCAGGTGGGGCGCAGGCCCAGGTACTCGGCCACCTCCACCGGTGCCAGCGTGCCGAGGCCGGCCGAGGCGAAGCCGTCGATGACGGAGCGGTCCAGGCCGGAGTCGGCCAGGGCGCGCCGGGCGGCTTGCGCGTGCAGGGCGTAGGGGGTGGGGCCGTCGACCCGACCGCAGTCGGAGAGGGCGACGCCGACCACCGCGACCCTCCGGCGGGGGCGGGACGCGGGTCCGGATGCGAGTCCCGACGTGGGTCCGGATGTGGGTCCAGATGTGAGTCCAGGCATGCGGGAACGGTATATCTGACGGCATGTCAGATGCTAGACCCCTCCACGCAACCCGCCCCCGCCGCCCCCTGTGCATCTGTCCCCGCCGGGCCTAACATGACGGCCCGTCAGATACCTCCCGGCTGCCGCTGGGAGGTGCCCCCGGGAGGAGCCCGACGATGGATGCCGCCTTCACCGCGGAGCAGGACGAGATACGCCGCACCCTGCGCGAGATCCTCGGCAAACGCTGCGGCCCCGACGAGGTCAAGGCCGCAGTCCGCACCGCCGCCGGACACGACCGCGAGCTCTGGCAGCAGCTCGCCCGGCAGCTCGGGCTGCCGGGCATCGCCATCGCCGAGGAGTACGGCGGCGTCGGCTGCACCGCCGCCGACCTGGCCCTGGCCTGCGAGGAGACCGGCCGGGCGCTGCTGCCCTCACCGCTGCTGGCCACCGCCGTGCTGTGCGCGCCCCTGATCACCGCCCTCGGCACCGGGGCCCAGCGCTCCGCGCTGCTCCCGTCGCTCGCGACGGGCGGGCTGACCGCGGCCCTCGCCGTCAGCGGTCCGGCGCTGGCCACCGCCCTCGCGCTGACCGGCGAGGACGCCTCCGGGCAGTGGTCCGGCGGCGGCCGCGCGGGCGGGGTCCAGGCCCGCGCCGACGCCTCCGGGGGTGGCTGGCGGCTGTACGGGGAGGCCGCCCAGGTGCTCGACGGGCACAGCGCCGGACTGCTGCTGGTCGCCGCGCACACGGGGGGCTTCGCGCGCAGCCGCACGCTGCTGTTCCTCGTACGGGAGGACGCGCCCGGGCTCGTACGGTCCCGGCAGGCCGTCCTCGACGAAACGCGCCCGCAGGCCCGGATCCAACTGAGGGACGCACCGGCGGAGTTACTGGGCGACGAAGGGGCCGATGTGCTGAGCGCCCTGGCCGCGACCGGGCGTACGGCGTCGGCCGTGCTGGCCGCCGAGGCGGTCGGGGCGGCCGGTCAGGCGCTGGCCCGGACGGTCGAGTACGTACGCCAGCGCGAGCAGTTCGGTCGGGCGATCGGGTCCTTCCAGGCGGTCAAGCACCGGCTCGCCGATCTGTACGTCCAGGTGCAGGCGGCCCGCTCGGCGGCCTACTACGCCGCCTGGGACCCGGACCAGGGCGCTCTCGCGCTCGCCCAGGCGCTGGAGGCCCTGCGGGTGACCGCGGGCGAGGCCATCCAGCTGCACGGCGGCATCGGCTTCACCTGGGAGCACGACGCGCACCTCTACTTCAAGCGGGCGGCAGCCGACGAGCTGCTGTTCGGGCCGGTCCACCGGCTGCGGGCGCACGCCGCCGACCGGGCGGACCTGTTCGCGGACCCGGCCGCGGCCGTTCCGCCGCCGAAACAATCCGCCCCGCCCACAGCGCCGCCCCGGTCCACACCCCCGCCCACACCCCCGCCCGCACCAGAGAAGGTGGCCGTCTGATGGCTCCCGGCGTCAAGCTGATGCAGAAGGTCTCCTCGACCATGCTCTTCGCCAAGATCGCGCCGCACTTCATCCCCGCCATGGACAAGGCGGTGCACAAGCTGACCCGCGGCAAGGTCATCCTCAGCGCCCAGATGCTGCCGGGCGTGATCCTCACCGCCAAGGGCGCCAAGACCGGTGAGCCGCGCACGACCCCACTCGCGTGCATGCCCGAGGACGGCGGCACGACGTGGATCCTGATCGGCTCCAACTTCGGCCGTCCCGGGCACCCGGCATGGACCGGGAACCTGCTCAAGCACCCGGACGCGGACGTGAGTTGGCAAGGCCGGGACATCCCCGTCCGGGCCCGGCTGCTGACGGGTGAGGAACGCGCGCAGGCGTGGCGGGCGGTGCTGAAGTTCTGGCCGCCGTACGCGACGTACCAGGCGCGCATCGAGCGCGAGATCCGGTTGTTCCGCCTGGAGCGTCGCTGATCGCAGGCGTAACCGGCATGCCCGGCGTGACCGGTGCTGTCGGCCCGACCGGCATGCCCGGCGCGACCGGCGTGTCCTGCATGCCCGGTGCTGCCGGCATGTTCGGCAAGCCGGCAGGTGCGGCAAGGCCGGTGTGATCGGCGTGGTCGGAGTGTCGGCGTGGTCGGCGGGCCCCTGGAGGAAGTCCGGGGGTCCGCCGCTACTTGGTCGGCTTCTTGCCCGTGATGCCGAGATGGACGAGCAGCGCCAGGTTCGGCTTGAGCTCGGCCTGCTTGACACCCCAGGTCTGGAAGCCCTTCTGGTGCGAGGCGACCGCGGCCAGCATCGCGACCAGTGAACCGGCCATCGCCGCGGGGCTGACGTCCTTGTCGACCTTGCCCTTGGCCTGGAGCTCCTTCATCGATTCGGTGAGGGAGTTGGTGACCGAGTTCAGGATCTTCATGCGGATCTTGTAGAAGCGCTTGTCGCCCTCGGCCGCGCCGAGGTCGACGACCCGCAGGATCGCGTCGTTGCGACGCCAGAACTCGAGGAAGCCCTCGACGAGTTCCTCGGCGGCGGCCCAACCGGACTTGCCGACCCAGGTCCGGCCCTCGACGAGCGAGGTCAACTGCGCGCCCTCGGTGGCCATTTGTTCGGCGATCTCCAGGACGGCGCCTTCGACGTCCGGGAAGTACTGGTAGAAGGTCGCGGGGGAGGTACCGGCCTTGCGGGCGACGTCGATCACTTTGACGTCGCGGTACGGCGAGGAGCTGAGCATCTCGCTGAGGCAGTCGAGCAGCTTCTGCCGCGTCGCCTGGCCGCGCCGGCCGGCGACACGCCCGTCGACGGTGCGTACTTGTCCTGTCATGCCGTCAGCTTACCGAGGGGTGATCGGCGCGCTATTCGGCCGCCTGCAAATGGGGTTACGGGGTCCCTGGCCTGGGCGGAAGTGGATCCCGTGCGGCCGCGGGGGCGCATTCAGGCCGATGGCAGGCCCTGCACGCCCCCGGCCCCGTCCCGGGCGTGTCGCCCGGTTCCGCAAGATTTCCCCCGAATAGTCTTATCAACAGGCTGTGGACAAGTTTTCGGGCGGATCATGGCTGGGAGAGGTGGGAGGGTACACACCCCCGTACAACGGAAGGAAACGGGCCCATGGCCGCATTCGCGGAAGGCGCACCCTGCTGGGTGGACGCCTCGCTTCCGGACGTTGAGGCGGGCAAGCGCTTCTATGGTGAGCTCTTCGGGTGGACCTTCGCCGGCAGTGCGGGCGCCGAGTACGGCCACTACACCCAGGCCTACAGCCGAGGCCGCAACGTCGCAGCCCTCGCCCCCAAGCCCGACGGCCGCATGCCCACTGTCTGGGGGATCTACCTCTACACCACCGACGCCTACGCCTGCGCGCAGCGCATCCGCGCCGCCGGCGGCCAGATGATCATGGATCCGATGCCGGTCGGCCCGTACGGCACCGCCGCGATGGCCGCCGACCCCGGCGGCGCCGTCTTCGGCCTGTGGCAGCCCGGCACCCACCACGGCTTCGAGGCCCACCTGGAGCCGTACACGTACTGCTGGAGCGAGGTCTACACCCGGGCCCGCGACGCCGTCGACGTCTTCTACGCCAAGGTCTTCGGCTACGTCCCGCAGGACCAGGACGACGCCGGCGTCGAGTACCGCATCTGGTCCCCGCCCGGACGCGCGCCCGGCACGGAGACCGCCGTGCTGGGCCGCAGCCTGATCACCGATGCCTTCCCCGAGATCATGCCCGCGCACTTCCTCGCCTACTTCGCCGTACCGGACTGCGACCAGTCCGTCGCCACGGTGCAGCGGCTCGGCGGCCGGGTCACCGCCGACCCCTTCGACACCCCCTACGGGCGGATCGCGGTCGTCGCGGACAACCAGGGGGCGGTCTTCGGGCTGCTTTCGGAACCCCGGACAAAGCCGGACGCGTAGGGAGCCCCGGACGGGTCGCCGGGCAGATCACACCGCGCTGCTCGACGTGCCGGGGCCGGACCGGGTCCGAGCCTGACAGAATCGGGGTTGCTCGACCCGGGCGGCGCCCGGGGTGAGACGCTGCACGGGCAGGGCCCCGTGCCGGTGGAAGCGGGCCCGGTGAGTGGCCCGTACGGGGATGGGTGTGGAGGCGAGTGGTGGAGCAGCTGACGCAGCACGACCCGAGACGGATCGGCCCCTTCGAGGTGCTGGGACGGCTCGGCGCCGGCGGCATGGGGCTGGTCTATCTCGCGCGGTCCGCGTCCGGACGGCGGGTCGCGATCAAGACGGTGCGCACCGAACTCGCCGAGGACCAGCTCTTCCGCGTCCGCTTCACGCGCGAGGTGGAGGCCGCCCGCGCGGTCTCCGGCTTCTACACCGCGGCCGTGGTCGACGCCGATCCGCGCGCCGCCGTGCCGTGGCTGGCGACCGCTTACGTCCCGGCGCCCTCCCTGGAGGAGATCGTCAACGAGTGCGGGCCCATGCCCGCCCAGGCCGTACGGTGGCTCGCTGCCGGTATCGCCGAGGCCCTGCAGTCCATCCACGGCGCCGGCCTGGTCCACCGCGACCTGAAGCCGTCCAACGTGCTCGTCGTCGAGGACGGCCCGCGCGTGATCGACTTCGGTATCGCGAGCGGGGTCTCCAACACCCGCCTGACCATGACGAACGTCGCCGTCGGCACCCCCGCCTACATGTCGCCCGAGCAGGCCAAGGACTCGCGCAGCGTCAAGGGCGCGTCCGACGTCTTCTCACTCGGCTCCACCCTCGTCTTCGCCGCGACCGGGCACCCGCCCTACCACGGGGCGAACCCGGTGGAGACGGTCTTCATGCTGCTGCGCGAGGGCCCGAACCTCGAGGGGCTCCCCGCCGAGCTGCGGCCGCTGATCGACTCCTGCATGCAGATGGACGCCACGCTCCGGCCCAGCCCGGCCGACCTGCAGGCACAGCTGGCCCCGCACCTGTTCGACGGCGGCGACGACAGCGGGACCGCCTCGGCGTGGCTGCCCACGCGGGCCGTCGCGATGATCGAGGCCCGGCGCGCGGGGCACCGTACGCCGCCCGTCCCCGTGGTGCCGGCGCCCGGCCCGGCCCCCGCGGGCCGGGGCGCGGCCTCCGAGGCCGCCACGCACCGCCGCCCGCGTGGCGTGGACTCCTGGGTGGACCCGCGGACCGGCCAGGCCGTCCCGCAGCGCCCGCACCACCCGCCGATGTCCCCGGTGCCCTCGGGCGAGCCGGTGCGCCTCGGCGGCTCGCCGGTGCCGATCGGGCCCGGTCCGCGGGCGACGGCCGCCGCGCCGGCCGCGCACGCCTCCTCCTCCGCCGCGGACTCGGCGACCGGCTGGGTCCGGCCGCCGGGCGGGTCGGTGGCCACGCCCTCGGCCGTGCAGCCCGTACCCGGCTCGGTACCGGGGCCCGGCCCGGCCCCGGACAGCGGCCGCTGGCGGCCGTGGCGCTTCCGCATGTCCAACGAGGTCTGGGGCACCCCGACCGTCGCCGGGAACCTGCTCTACGTGACCTCCTTCGAGGTCCACGCGCTGGACGTGGCGAGCGGCCGCCGCCAGTTCAAGACCCGCGACGTCGCCTGGTCCATGGCGGTCGCCGACAACCGCATCCACGCCTCCGACGGCCCGTCCCTCTACGCGCTCGACGCCGGTGACGGATCCGAGCGGTGGCGGCTGTCGACCGACGCCTGGGTGTACGCGGTGCGCGCCGAGCGCGGCACGGTGGTCACGGCCACCCGCGGGGGCGGCGTACAGGGCCGGGAGGGTTCGAGCGGCCACAAGCTGTGGGAGCTGACCGGAGCGCAGAGCGACTTCGAGACCCTGGAGGCCGCCCCGGTCCTCCAGGACGGCACGGTGTACGTGTGGCAGGACGCCCGGCTGCGCGCCCTGGACGCCCGCACCGGCCGGGAGTCCTGGTCCTACCCGATCGGGGACGCGGCCTCCTGCGGGAACGTGCCCGTCCGGGTCACCGCGGCCCCGGACGGCAACGTCTACATCGCGGCCGGCACCCGGGTCATCTCGGTGGACCGGGCCTCGGGCCGGGTCCGCTGGCACTTCGAGGCCCCCGCTGTCTTCCTCGCACCCCCGGCCTTCGCGCCGGGCGCGGCCATCACGGGCGGCGGGGTCTACCTCGTCGACTACCTGGGCACCGTCTACGCCCTCGACGCGGCCACCGGCCAGGACCGCTGGCGGATCGCGACGGAAGCCCGGCAGTCCGCGGACCCGGTGGTCGTCGCGAACGGCAACGTGCACCTGGGCGCGGGCAGCGCGCTGTACACGCTCGACGCGGTCACCGGCACCCCGAAGTGGCGGTTCGCGGCGGGCGGCGAGATCACCGGCCTGCCGGCGGTCGCGGACGGCCGCGTGCACTTCGGGTCGGCCGACCACTGCCTGTACACCCTGGACGCGGCGGGCGGCCAGCTGCGCTGGAAGCTGGCCACGGGCGGCGAGATCACGGGCGCCCCGGTGGCGGAGGCGGGCGTGGTCTACGCATGCAGCAAGGACCGCTGCGTGTATGCCCTGGACGCGGCCAAGGGCACGGGCACCCGTACGAGCGGCTGACCTGCCCGGAGGCGGGGCTACGGCCCCGCCGGGTAGCGCACCGTACCGGGAGTGACAGGATGTACCCCATGAGCAACGTCTACTTCGACATCACCATCAACGGCGCCGCCGCCGGCCGTATCGTCTTCAACCTCTTCGACGAGGTCGTCCCGAAGACGGCGCGCAACTTCCGTGAGCTGGCCACCGGCCAGAACGGCTACGGCTACGCGGGCTCCGGCTTCCACCGCGTCATCCCCCAGTTCATGCTGCAGGGCGGTGACTTCACCAACCACAACGGCACCGGCGGCAAGAGCATCTACGGCGAGAAGTTCGAGGACGAGAACTTCCAGCTGAAGCACGACCGCCCGTACCTGCTGTCGATGGCGAACGCCGGCCGCAACACCAACGGCTCGCAGTTCTTCATCACCACGGTCGTCACCTCGTGGCTCGACGGCAAGCACGTCGTCTTCGGCGAGGTCGTCTCGGGCCAGGAGCTCGTCGCCCAGATCGAGGCCCTCGGCTCCCAGTCCGGCGCCCCCAAGGGCAAGGTCGAGATCGCGGCCTCCGGCGTCGTCGACGCCGCCTGATCCCCACCCCGCCAGTCAGGCCGGTCGGCCCCGCCCCCACTCAGGGGGCCGGGGCCGCCGCCATTTCAGCCGGCCGGGATCACAGGTCGCGAGCTGTGCCGACAACGGCAGGCCCACAGTCATCGGGCAGGCGGGCGGCCAGCAGGGCGAATGCTTCTTCCAGAGTGGCGACTTCGCCGAGCGTGCCCTCGCCGACCGGGCCACGCACCCAGAATCGTCCGTCGTCCATGGGATGCACCTGGCCACCGACCCGGGCAGCGGGAAGGCCGGTGCAGCGGCTGAAGAAGACGATGCCGTGGCTGACCCTCGGATACAGCTCCCGAAGCTGCGGCTGGGCGTGCGCGGCACGGACCATGGCCGGGTCGACCAGTTCCGCGCCCTTTTCGAGAAGGTACTGCCACTCGGCGGCCACGATGTCCGAGGCGCTCTGGTCCGTTCCGTCGTCTGTCATCGTGTGGTGCTATCTCCTGTGAGGCAATTTCGGGAGTTGGATTTCAGGAATGTCCGGCTTGGGAACATCGATCTTCACGTTGTTCGAGTACCAGTCGATGTCCTCCCACTTCCGTCCGTCGCGCAGCTCTTCGGGCACTCCGTCCAAGGCGTCCATCTCGTACTTGCGCACGTTCAGGGCGACAACGCTCATCTCCCAGGCCGTTCCGCCTGAGCCGGCCGGGGGATAGTTGTCCCGGTGCAAGGTGTTGAACTGGGATCCGAACTCCACCGCGACCTGGAAAGCCTCCACAATGGTGGCAGGCGTGTTCCAGTTCCCTTCGTCACCGGCTCGGTTCGGCATGCCGTCCAGGGTGATCGACAGCCTCGTGTCCCTGCCTTCTCCCACAGCATGCTGGACGTTCGTCATCCACTCGGGCGGTGTGCCGCCGGAGTACGCGTCGCCGTTGTACGTGTGAGCTCCCGGATCACGGGCTCGGCGCGAATCGTGATCGAGATCGTTCGGATCATTGCGAAGATAGCGCGCCAATTCATTCGATGCGGTCGCAGGTCTCTGGTTCGGACCGAGCACCACACTGTGCCTGTGCTCGCCGCTGTTGCGGTGCGGGCATCCTGCGAGGCCCAGCGGATCCATCCATGTCGTCGGGTTGTCGACGTACGCGAAGGCGTTGGGTGCCGGGGTCAGCCCGAGGGGGTCCGGGGAGACGTACCGGCCCGAAGTCGGGTCGTAGTGGCGGTGGCGGTTGTAGTGGAGCTCCGACTCGGGGTCGAAGTACTGCCCGGGAAAGCGGAGGGGAGTGTAGGCCGTCGCGTTGCGGTTCCAGGTGGTGGTGCCCCAGAGCGTGGCCTGAGTGTGCCAGGCCACCTCGCCCTGCTCGTCCACGAGTTCGCGAGGGGTTCCGATCAGATCCGTGGCGATGGCGAAGAAGCGGCTGTCGATCTCCGACTGGTCCAGGAGGCGGCGTTCCACCTGGGTGACCGGCTTCACGCCGTCGTGGTCCCACGTCAGCGCGACGGCCTCCCGGGAGCCGTGGGAGCGGGTTACCTGCTCGATGAGGGTGTCGCCGTCCCAGGTGAAGGTCACTTCCTCGGCAACCGAGGCCTCGTCCGAAGCCAGGCGCCGCTTCGCGATGCGGCGGCCCAGCGCGTCGTACAGGTACTGCCAGCGGGTGCCGTCCGGAGTGGTGACCGAGGTGAGGCGGTCCTCCGCGTCCCAGCCGTAGCGCCAGGTGTCCGGCTTGCGCGAGAGACGGCGCTTCTGCCGCAGGACCACCCGCCCCTGTGCGTCGTGTTCGTAGCGGATCGTGCCCGCCCCGGTGAGGCGGGTGCCCACGTACGTGCGGGGCCCTGCGCCGCTGTCGTTCCCAGGCCATGAGGCCTCGGTCTGGTTGCCGGACTCGTCGTAGGCGTACCGCTCGCTCCAGTTCACCGCGGTCACACCCGTTACCCGGCCCGCGCGGGTCAGATCGAAACGGCGTCGGCCGGCGAGGTGGTCGTCGACCGTGGTCAGGCAGCCGTCCGGGCGATAGCCGTAGACGCGGTGCTGGACAGTCCGGTCGCCGGCGACTCGGACCTGCTGGTTGGTGAGGCGCCCCTGGTCGTCGTACGCGTGGTCGATGGTCAGTGTTTCGCCGATGCGGCGAGTGATTTCGCGGCCCGCCTCGTCGAACTCGAAGGTCACCTCGCAGCCCGAGGCGTTGAGCAGCGCGCTGCGATCTCCGCGGAAGGTCCACGAGCTGACTGCTCCGGTCGGCGTGGTGCGGCGGACGCGACGGCCGGCCTCGTCGTGGGTGTGGGTGAGCTCACGTCCGTTGCACAGCTCGCGCAGGACCCTGCCCGCATGGTCCCGTACGTAGAGGAGCTCCGCGCCGGGGCTGACAGCCCGCTCCAGGTGGCCGGAGGCGTCGTAGGTGAAGTGGGTGAGCGTGCCTTCGGCGTCCTTGACCACCACCCGGCCGCGGGTGTCGCGCTCGTAGCGGACCGTCTGGCCGACGCCGTTGGTGCGGCTGGTCAGCCGGCCGACCGCGTCGTGGGTGTAGTGCATGAGGCGGCCGTCGAAGTCCATCTCGGACGTGAGGTGTCCGGCTGCGTCACGCGTGTAACTCCAGGACAGGCCGGCAGGATCGGTGACCTGAGTGAGGCGCAGCTCGGTGTCGTACGCGAAGGAGTACCGGGCTCCCTCCGGTGTGATGCGGGCTGTGATCAGATCGAAGTGGGTGTACTCGAAGCGGGACTCGCCACCCACCGCGTCCACGTGGGTCAGGCAGTTTCCCTCACCGTCGTACGTCCAGGACTGGGTGGAGCCGTCAGGGTCGGTACGCCGGGCCAGTTTGCCCTCGACCGTCCACTCCAGCCGTGTGGTGAGGTGGTGCGCCTCGGAGATCCGGGTCGGGCGGCCGAAGTCGTCCCGCTCGTAGCGTGTGACCGCGCCCAGCGGACCTCGGATGGCCAGTGGGAGCCCGGCGGCATCGCAGACCAGGCGGTCCAACGCGCCGTCGGAATCGGCCAGGCCGGTCAGGTGGCCCGACGCATTGTGGGTGAGCCGGGTCGTCGTGCCGTTCGGGCGGGTGAAGAGGGTTGGATTCCCGCGGTCGTCGTACTCCTGGTGCGACGTCGAGCCGTCGGGGTTGGTGACGGAGGCCAGCTGGTGCTGGTCGTTGTACTCGACCGTGGCCATGCTGCCGTCGGGGTGGACGACGCGCACGAGGTCGCCACGTCCGTCGTAGGTGTAGGTCGTGGTCCGGCCGAGAGGGTCGGTCTGGGCGAGCAGGCGGTCGTACGGGTCCCAGAGCCGACGGACCGTGTGGCCGAGAGCGTCGGTCTCGGCGATGACCTGGAGGTGCTCATTGAACCGGAAGACGGTGGCTGCGCCCGTGGAGTCGGTGTACCGGGTGGTCCCGGATGCGGTGTCGTACTCGAAGCTGGAGGAGAGGAAGCCGTCGGGGCCTGTCGTGCGTACGACCCGGCCGGCAGTGTCGTAGGAATAGCGGAACGTGGAGTCGTTGCGGTCGGTCCAGGACGTGACGCGGGCGTGGTCGTCGTACGTCAGCCGCTGGGCCAGCCCGGAGGAGTTCGTGAGAGCGGTGAGGTTCCCGGACTCGTCGTAGCCGTACGTCATGACGGTCACGGGCCCGTTCCCGGTGCTCACGGCCATCGCGGTGATCCGCTGATCGTCCGTGGTGGGCCGGACGTGGTAGCCGCCGCTGTGGGAGACGGAGGTGGGAGCTCCGTCGGCGGCCCGGGTGAAGGTGATGGCGTTGTCGTTGCGGTCCGTGACCGCGGTCAGCCAGTAGGCGGTGGAGGCGCGGTACGGGCTTCCGGTGAAGGACTTCGTCAGTCCTGAGCCGGTGTCGGTGACCGTGTACGTCGTCTCGCCGTCGTGCTCGGTGTCGTGCGCGAGGGCGAGACGGGGGCCCTCGAGGGGCAGGACAGGCGCGTCACCGGCCTGCGGCAGGCGGGGGTAGACGAGGAGTGAGCCGTCCTCGCGGGCCCAGACGGCGCCGAAGCCGACCGGGTCGGGTTCCAGGCGCTCGTCGAGGGTGGAAGCCCAACTGCGCCCGAACCACTGGCCGTAGCGGTACTCGGACAAGTGCGTGCGCTTGAGGACGAGCGGCAGGGTGCCGGGGAGGGCGAGGTCCGTCTGCGGCAGGGTCATCTCACCGGTGACGACATCGATGGGGTCGTTCTCGCAGCGCTTCTTGTCCAGCGAGATGCCGTTGCGGCGGGCCTCGTCCTTGGCCTTGTCCAGGGAGTCGGGCTTCGTGCGGCTGCTCGCGTCCTTGCCGCCGGAGCCCGCCCCGCCCCGGTCGCTGCCTCCCGAGCCGTTCTTCTTCAGGCGGTTGAAGTCGTCGTGGAGGGCCTGGTCGTTCTTCTTGTGGTCGGTGGATATCTGTTTGACGGCTTTGGGGAGGGTGGTGCCGACGTGGTCGCCCATGGCCTTGGTGGCTTTGGTGAGGGCTGCGAGGGCTTTGTCGGCGACGGGGTCGATGGCCTGGGCGATGGAGTCGCGGCCGCGGGTGCGGCCGTGGTGGGACTTGGCTTTGGTCAGCTTCGAGCTGGTCTTGCCGTGGATGCCGGTGCTGACGATGTTGAGGCGGGTGCCGGCGCGGTCGTGTTCGGAGTGTTCGATGTGCAGGTCCGTCAGCCCGGTACCCCCGCCGCCACCACCTCCGCTGCTGCCGCCGGCGGAGGCCAGGTGGAGGGATTCCTTGCCGGACTGGACTCCGTCGTTGAAGCCGTCCTTGCCGGCGTTCTTCGTCTGGTCGAGGTCGACGCCGTCCTGGAACCCGAGGGCCATCGAGCCGAGTTGGACGACGAGGTCGGCCGCCATGCCCTCGAGGGCGGCGACGGCCGGCTCGGTCATGGCCGAGACGATGTAGCCGACGGCCTCCTCCATGCACTCCTTGATGAGGCGTTTGACGACCTCCTGGGTGGCGCGCATGGCGCCGGCGCCGAGCAGCATCGACAGGCCGCCCGTGACGGGTATGAGGGAGAGCGCGATGCCCGCTTCGGTGGCCAGGTAGCCGAGTTGGACCAGGGCGGCGGACTTCATGGCGACCACGGCGTCGGCGGCCAGGTCCATGGCGCCGGCGATGGTACGGGCCGCGGCCGCGAGGTCCTTGAAATGCTTGGTCTTGACCGTGTTCCAGTGTTTGTTGAGGGCCTCGATCGATTCGCCCTTGCTGGCGGAGAGCAGGCGTTCGACGTGATTGTTGGCGAGTTGCCCGTCGTCCAGCAGGTCCTCGGCGAACTCGCGGAGCGAGTCGGCCATGTCCCGGTAGGCGTCCTCGTCCACATTCGGCCAGGCCACACCGATCAGATCCAGCAGTGTGTCCGCCCAATCGGGCACCGTCACCGACATGCCCCACCCCCGCAACTGTGAACGTTCCCCCGATGCTTGTGCGAAGCATATCTTCGCCGGGATGCGGCGCAGTTTCGCGGGGGCGCGTAATTCGCGGTGACAGGGTTTTGCCACAAGGGTAGTTGAGTGAGCTACGGCAGGTGACGTGCGGGTGCTTGCGGCATCGCGGATGCTACGCGTAGCCGTCGGGCGGGGCTGTGGGGGGCGTCGTCGGGGGGAGGGGGCGGGCGCGGCGTGTGGGGCGGCCGCGCATGACCGCTGCGCCCAGGAGCATCAGGGCGCCCGCGCCGAAGGCATTCGCGAGGCCGTCGCCGAGGCCCTGGGCGTCGCCGCCGACCGTGAGGCTCCCGGCGGCCTGGCCCTGGCGGACCGTCCACAGGACGGTGAAGCCGAGGACGACGATTGCGGCCAGTGCCATGAGCAGCCGCGAGCGGAGCAGCACCGCGCACAGGGTGAGGACGGCTGCGAGGAGGTACGGGAGCAGGATCGAGGCCAGCAGGGCGGACCCGCGGTCGGTGATCCCGCCGGAGGTGAAGAGCTCCTGGACGCGGTAGTCGCGTCCGAGACGGCCGTCGTACCAGGCACGGAAGGGGCTCCAGACGGCGGCCGCCGCTCCGATCAGACCCATCAGGGAGCCGAGTACGTTGCGGAGCATGCCCGGCCCTCCGGGATAGGGGTCTCGGTCCCGACGCTACGCCCGCCCGCCGCGTCCCGCATGTCCTCGCACCCCGTTGCGGTGAGCGCGGTGGCTGGTAGCGTGGCCCGCCGTTGTCCCACGGGGAGGGGTTCGGGCCATGGTGGCTGGGCGTCGTATCAGATTCACCGCGGTGCTGGTGGCGGTCGTGTTCGCACTGACCGGCTTCTCGTCCCACGGCGGGAGCAGCAGCAGCGGGAGCAGTGGAAAGAGCAAGAGCGGCAGCAGCAGCGGTGGCGGGTGCTCCAGCTCCAAGAGCAAGAAGAAGAGCCACACCAGCGGCAGCAAGAGCACGGTCACCGCGTCGCCCTCCGCGAGTGCGACCGGAGCGCCCGCCACGGCCGTCGTGGTCACCTGTGTCGGCAGCACCCCGCCGGTCACCACGGTCAGGCTCACCTCGAACGTGGACCGCAGGGCGACCTTCGTGGTGAACCTGTACCGGGAGGGCGCGAACGGCGCCACGGTCGAGTCGACCGTCGTCAGGGAGACCCTGGGCGCCCGTGAGAGCCGTGTGGTCAGCGTTCCGCTCAAGGAGCCCTCGCGGGCGAGCGAGGTCAGGACGTGCCGGCTCGACCGGCCCCTCGAATCCTGAGGCCGGCCGTCCGCACGTCGGTGGACCGGGCGGCCCGACGCACGGGTCAGCGGAGCCTGTACTCCGTACCGGGCCGCCGCGAGCCGAACAGCTCCGCCTGCCGCTCCGGCTCCAGGTTCCCCAGCGCGATCAGCGCCGGGGCCTGCGCCAGGGCCTGCTGGAGCGCGGCCTGCTTCGCCGACCACAGGGCCCGTACGGTGCCCTGCACGGCCTGCGTCGGGAAGCCGGCCAGGGTTTCGGCCGCCCGCAGGGCCGCCGGGAGCAGGTCGTCGGGCGCGGCCAGTTCCGAGACGAGGCCGATCTCGTGGGCCCGGCGCGCGGAGAGCCGTTCGGAGGTGCCCATGAGGGACATCCGGGCGGCCTCGCCGAAGGGCATCCGCTGCGCCATGTACACGGCCTCGTAGGCGCTGACCATCCCGTAGCTGGTGTGCGGGTCGAAGAAGGTGGCGCTCTCGGAGGCGATCAGGAACTCCGCCTCGCCCAGCAGGTAGAAGGCCCCGCCGCAGGCCATGCCGTTGACGGCAGCGACGACCGGCTTCCACAGGTCGCCCGCCTTGGGGCCGATGGCGATCAGCGGGTCGTCGGCGGAGTAGGGCGAGGCGGGCTGCGGCACGTCCACGCCGCGGTCGATGCCGGTGCAGAAGGCGGCCGGGCCGGCGCCCGTCAGCACCACCGCCCGTACCTCCTCGTCGTAGCGGAACTCCCGCCACACCGTGCTCAGTTCGGCGGCGGTGGCCAGGTCGATGGCGTTGTGCCGGTGCTCCCGGTCGAGGGTGACGACCGCGACCCCGGTGGCCTTGTCGCGTTCCACCCGCAGGGTCATGACTTCTCCAGGATCCACCGGGGCACGGCCATGCCGCCCGTCTCGGTGAAGACCACCTGGACGCGTGCGCCGATGCGCAGCCGGGCCGGGTCCACCGAGTCGAGCGGGGCGTCGGCCGAGGTCACCAGGTTCCCGGCGAGCCGGATCTGCGGGGCGTCGGCGAGCTCCACGAGGATCACGTTGTACGGGGCCTGCGCGGCGTAGGCGGGCAGCAGCGGCGGGTGCGGCTGTACGTAGGACCAGATGCGGCCGCGGCCGCTCATCCGGCGCCACTCGCTGTCGAAGGACCGACAGTGCGGGCAGCAGGGGCGGGGCGGGAAGCGCAGCCGGCCGCAGTCGGTGCAGGCCTGGACGCGGAGCTCGCCGCGGGCGGCGTACTCCCAGAAGGGGGCGCCGTCCTCGTCGGGGACGGGCAGGAGCAGCCCGTCGACGGACGCGGACGCGCCGGTGGACGCGGACCCGTCGACGGACGCGGGCCCGCCGGTGGCGGCGGAGGTGGTGGTCATCGGGGTCAGCTCCTCAGCAGGATCGCGGACGTCGGGACTCCCTCGCCCGCCGTCACCAGGCAGGTCGCGGCGTCGGGGACCTGGGCGGTGGAGACGCCGCGCAGCTGCTTGACGCCCTCGTTGATCAGGTTGAAGCCGTGCACGTACGCCTCGGACAGGCCGCCGCCCCCGGTGTTGATGGGCAGCCGGCCGCCCATCTCCAGGGCGCCGCCCTCGGTGAATGCGGCGCCCTCGCCGCGTCCACAGAAGCCGTAGCCCTCCAGCGAGAGCGGGATCAGCGGGGTGAAGGCGTCGTAGATCTGGGCGACGTCCACGTCCTGGGGCCCGAAGTCGGCCTGCTTCCACAGGTGGCGGGCGGCGGTCCAGGCGGGGCCGGACAGTGGGTCGTCGTTCCAGTAGTTGACCATGCCGTGGTGCTGGGCGGGCAGGCCCTGGGCGACGGAGTGGACGTAGACGGGCTTCTGGCGGCAGTCGCGGGCCCGCTCGGCGGAGACGATCACACAGGCGAGCGCCCCGTCGGTCTCCAGGCAGTTGTCGAAGAGACAGAGCGGGTCGCTGATCATGCGGGAGGTCATGTACATCTCGCGGGTCAGCGGGCGCTCGTACATCATCGCGGCCGGGTTGGCGTTGGCCCGGTTGCGGCAGGCCATGGCGACGTTGAAGAGGTGGTCGCGGGTGGCGCCGTACTCGTGCATGTAGCGGCGGGCGAGCATGCCGATCTCGTCGGCGGGGCGCAGCAGGCCGAAGGGCCTGGTCCACTGGCCGGGGGTGGGCAGCTGGACGGCGGTGTTCTTCCAGGGGCGGGGGCCCGAGCCGCGCTTGCGGGAGCGCCAGGCGATGCCGACGGTGGCCTGGCCGGTGGCGACGGCGGAGGCGAGGTGGCCGACGGTGGCGCAGGAACCGCCGCCGCCGTAGCCGATCTTGGAGAAGAAGGTGACGTCGCCGGCGCCGATGGCCTTGGCCACCTCGACCTCGTCGGTCTCCTCCATGGTGTAGGAGGCGAAGGCGTCGACCTCGGACGGCTCGATGCCGGCGTCGGCGAGGGCCGCCAGGATGGCCCGGCAGGCCAGTTCCTTTTCGGACTGCGGCAGTTGTTTGGCAAAGGCGGTCTGCCCGATGCCGACTATCGCCGTCGCGTCCTTGAGCGTTGCCGCCATCGCCACCTCCGGGGTGCGCCAGTACTGACAGCCGCGAAGGCTACAGCTAATCTGACGGATAGTCAGCTACTGGGTCTGCGGGAAGGTGGCACGCAATGGGCGACGACGGGCGCGACGACCGGCACGAGGGCGTACGCGGGGACCTGCGCCGGGACCGGCACGAGGACGTACGCGGAGACCTGCGCTGGGGCAGCATCGCCGGGCTCGTCCGGTCGGCTGCGGCACGGTACGCCGACCGCGAGGCGGTCGTCGACGGCCGCGCCCGCATCAGTTACACGCAGCTCGGCGAACGCGTCGAGCGGGCGGCCGCCGCCTGCATCGCCGCCGGGATCGAGCCCGGCGACCGGGTCGCCGTCTGGGCCCCCAACACCCTGGAGTGGATCGTCTCCGCCCTCGGCGCCGTCTCCGCAGGCGCGGTGCTCGTCCCCCTCAACACCCGTTTCAAGGGCGCGGAGGCCGCGTACGTCCTGGAGCGCAGCCGGGCCCGGCTGCTCTTCGTCACCGGCACCTTCCTCGGCACCTCCTACGTCGCCTCACTGCGCCGAGCCGCCGCCGAGGGCCCCGGCAGCGGCCCGCTGCCCGGGCTCCCGCACCTGGAGCAGGTGGTCGTCCTCTCCGACGACGCTCCCGACTCCTTCCGCACGTGGAAGGACTTCCTCACGGGCGGGGACGGCATACCGGCCGCCGCGGTCCGCGAACGCGCCGGGGCCATCCGCCCCGAGGACCCCTCCGACATCGTCTTCACCTCCGGCACCACCGGCAGCCCCAAGGGCGCCGTCATCACCCACGCCCAGTCCCTGCGCTGCTACGACGTGTGGAGCGAGCTCGCCGGACTGCGCGAGGGCGACCGCTACCTGATCGTGAACCCCTTCTTCCACACCTTCGGCTACAAGGCCGGGATCATCGCCTGCCTGATGCGCGGGGCCACGATGGTCCCGCAGTCCGTGTTCAACGTGGACACCGTCCTCGCGAACGTGGCCGCCGAGCGGATCTCCGTACTCCCCGGGCCGCCCACCCTCCACCAGTCGCTCCTCGACCACCCCCAGCGCGCCCACCACGACCTCTCCGCCCTGCGCCTGGTCGTCACCGGCGCGGCCGTGGTCCCGCTCCGGCTCGTCGAGCGGCTGCGCGGCGAACTGCACATCGCGACCGTCCTCACTGCGTACGGACTCTCGGAGGCCAGCGGGATCGTCACCATGTGCCGCTGCGGCGACCCCGCGCGGACCGTCTCCTCCACCTCAGGCCGGGCCGTCCCCGACACGGAGGTGGAGATCCGGGACGCGGACGGGCGCCGGCAGCCGGCCGGCCGGGCGGGCGAGATCGTGGTCCGCGGCTACCACGTCATGCAGGGCTACTTCGAGGACCCCGAGGAGACCGCCCGGGCGATCACCCCGGAGGGCTGGCTGCACACCGGCGACGTGGGGGTCCTGGACGAGGACGGGAACCTGCGCATCACCGACCGGATCAAGGACATGTTCATCGTCGGCGGCTTCAACGCCTACCCCGCCGAGATCGAGCAACTCCTCGGCCTCCACCCGGACATCGCCGACGTCGCGGTGGTCGGCATCCCGGACCCCCGCCTGGGCGAGGTCGGCAAGGCCTACGCGGTCCGCCGCCCCGGCTCCACCCTGACCGCCGACGACCTGATCGCCTGGTCCCGCCGCGAGATGGCCAACTACAAGGTCCCGCGCGCGGTGGAGTTCGTGACGGAACTCCCCCGCAACGCGAGCGGCAAGATCCTCAAGCGCGAGCTGCGCGTCCACTGAGCCCGGGCGCCCACCTGGGCCGGCCCTGCTCAGCGGGCGTACGAGCCGATGCCGACCAGGCAGTACACGTACTGGTTGAGGACGGTGGAGCCGCGCATGTAGCGGTAGGAGAAGGCGTACTGGGTCTTGGGGTTGCCGTTGCAGCTGTCCAGGTCCGCGGTGCCGGGATTGCTCTCGATCACCCGGTAGTGCGCGTCGGACGCGGAGCAGGGCACCTCCGAGACACCGCTGACGCTGCGCGGCGTCGTCGAGTCGGGCAGCTGTCCGTTGAGGCAGGTGCCCCGGTCGAACGGGCTGGGCTCGGGGCTCGGCTCGGCGACCGCCTCGGGACTGTACGGGGTGGCGGCGGCGGGGGCCGACGACCCGGACGAGGGGGAGTCGTCAGGGGAGTCGGAGTCGGAGTCGAAGGGGGAGGGCGAGGGCGTCCAGGAGGATGACCAGGTGGGCGTGGCCTCGGCGGAGGTCTTGCCGTCACGGCCGTCGTCGTCGCCGTCGCTCAGCAGGAAGAAGCCGAGGACCAGCGCTGCGGCGACGGCGAGCGCCACCAGGCAGCCGCGCCCGCCGCCCGCCTGCGCGGGCCGTGCGGCCTGCGCAGGCTGCGTCGCGCCCGCCCCGGCCGGGACGGCGGCCGTGGCCGCGGCCGGCGGCGTGACCCCGTCGGCCCCCGCGATCCAGGCCGCGCCCGCCCCGGTCACGTGGACGCGCAGCAGGACTTCCTCGGCGCCGACGCGGACCCGGACGAGATCGCCGTGCCGGCAGGACGGTATGCGCAGGCGGACCGTGCCGGTCGGCAGCTCCACGGGGAGGATCACACCGTAGGTCGCCTGCTGTGGGGTGAGCGTGATGAGCATTTCCTGTGACGACACCGGCTGCTCCATGGAGTGGGTTGGTGCGCAGGATCCCTGACGGTTCCTCACGGATTGTGCCCGGTGTCCCGATGGTGACGCAGCCGTTCCGCCAAGCCCCCGGCGGACGTGGAGTCTCAGGTGCGGCGGGCCAGGACCAGCCGCCAGTTCGGGGCGCCGTCGGGCTGCCGGCCGAAGTGCTCCAGCGCGGCGGTCTCCACCGTGAAGCCGGCCGCCTCGAGGTCCGTGCGGACTCCGCCCAGGGGGAAGGTCCGGTAGTACATGACGAACGGGGGACGCCACAGCGCGTTGCGGACCCGCATCGCCGCGTCGAAGCCCGTCGTCGCCCACCACAGCGGTGAGCCGAGCGGGAGCGGGGCGCCGATCGGGAAGGCGAGGACGCCGCCCTCGCGCAGTGCGGAGTGGATCCCGGAGAAGAGCGCGGGGCGTTCCGACGGGAGGAAGTGGCCGAAGGCGCCGAAACTGACCGCCAGGTCGTAGGTCTGCGCCAGGGCGGGCGGCAGGTCCCGCGCGTCGGCCCGTACGAAGTCCACGCGCTCGGCGTCCGCGCCGTACCGGCGCTCGGCCTGCGCCAGCATGCCCGCGCTGAGGTCGACGCCGGTCACCCGGCCCCGGCACAGCCGGCGCAGCATGTCGATCCCGGCGCCCGTTCCGCAGCACACGTCCAGACCGGCGTCGAAGCCGCCCTCGACCTGGGCGAGGGTCTCCTCGACGGCGTCGAGCATCCGGTCCGGGGTGCGGAAGGGGGTGTGATCGAACTTCGGCGCGAGGAGGTCGTAGCCCCGCTCCACCGAGGAGAGGCCCTGCACTGCCAGTTCGCGGACGCTCGGCCCGTGGGAGGAGAACACACCCCCAGACTATGCCGCCGCCGGGCTCCGGCCCGGGCGCACGCGTGCGGCGGTCGCGGTGGCTCCCCCTCCGGGCCACCGCGACCGCCGTTCCCCCGTACTCCCCCGTACTCCCCCGTGTGGGTCCCCCGTACGTCGTGCGCGTGCTACGGACGCGGGCCGGACGCGTGGTTGTCCAGCGTCTGGATCTCTTCGTCCGTGGTGGGGACGGCCGGAGCCGGAGCCGGCTCCTTCTCGAGCGGCTTGATCTCGATGCCCGAGGCGTGGTTGTCCAGGGTCTCGATATCGACGCCCGAGGCGTGATTGTCGAGCGGCTTGAGGTTCTCGTTCGTCGTCATCGGTTCTCCTGATGAATGGGTAGGGCTGGACCCGTTCGGCGATTCCCCCGATGACCGCCGAACGGGTAGTCCACCAACCGGCCCGAGCGCCCCCCCGAAGCGCCGGGTCGATGCACCTATCGTGTCGGAGCGCGATAAACGAACGATGAACGCCGCGTTCAACCGGCGTCCCCGTGCCTCAGGCCGCGATCTCCGCAGCCAACAGGGCCTGAACCTCACCCAGTTCGGCCGACCGCAGGTGGGTGAACACGCTCTCCGCGTCCCGCCAGCAGGCGCGCGCCCGGTCCGTCTGACCCAGCCGCCGCAGCGCCTTCCCGAGCACCGTCAGCACCGTCGCCCGCCGCCACTCCCCGCCGATGCCGCGCAGCGCGATGGCCTGCTCGGCGTGCGAGGCGGCCAGGGTGGGCCGGAGCGCCGCGAGGTGGGCCTCGGCGAGGCGGAAGTGCGTCACGCCCTCCCACAGCGGCTGACGGTTCTCGTGGAACAGCGACAGCGCCTCGGCGAGCTGCGCCAGCGCCTCGCCGAGCCGCCCCGCCTGGGTGAGGGCGATGCCCAGCGCGTAGCGGCCGTTGGCCAGGCGCAGGCTCAGCCCCATCCGGTCGTAGATGGCGATGCCCTGCTGGGCCAGGTCTATGGCGCTGGAGAGGTGGCCCAGTTCCACATGGATGCGGGAGAGGTTGCACAGGGCGCTGGCCTCGCCGACGTTGTTGCCGTCGGCGCGGAAGCACTTGATGGCCTCCAGCAGGTACCGCTCGCCGTCCGCGTGCCGGCCCTCGTAGAGGGCGATGATCCCGCGGTCGTTGGGCGCCCAGCACATGGGCAGCGGGTCGCCGGCCTCGCGCGCGAGCGCGGTGGCCCGGGCGGCTTCGTCGTCGGCCTCGGCGAAGCGGCCCGCGACCAGGTGGACGTTGGTGAGCGTGGTGCGGGCGCGGCCCTCGGCGTACGGGTCCTTCGCGGCCTGCCCCGCGTCGCGCACAGCGACCGCCGCAGACTCGTACTGCCGGGAGTTGGCCCCGGACTCGGCCAGGTCCTTCGCCGCCCACAGCAGGTCCACGGCACGGCGCAGGACCAGCGACTCGCCGCCCCGTGCGGCGGCCTGCCGTACGCACGCCAGCAGCGGGTCGGCCTCGGCGTACAGCCAGTCCAGGGCGGCCCGCGGCTCGGCGAAGACCAGCCCCGGGTAGTGGGTGTCGGACAGGTGCGCGGGCAGCCGGTCGCCGGGGCGTTCCAGGGCGTAGACCCCGGAGGCGGTGGCCAGGTAGAAGTCCAGCAGCCGGTCCAGGGCCGCCTCGCACCCGCTCGGCGGCTGCTCGTCACGCTCGGCGCACGCACGCGCGTAGAGGCGTACGAGGTCGTGGAAGCGGTAGCGGCCGGGAGCGGCGGATTCGAGCAGGGAGCAGTCGACTAAGGCCTCGAGGAGGTCCTCGGTGTCGTACTCGGGCAGGTCGAGCACGGCCGCCGCCGCCGAGAGCGAGATGTCGGGGCCGTCGGCGAGGCCGAGGAGACGGAAGGCGCGCTTCTGGGCGGGCTCCAGCTGGCCGTAGCCCAGCTCGAAGGTGGCCTTGACGGCGAGGTCGCCGGCCTGGAGCTCGTCGAGGCGGCGGCGTTCGTCGGCGAGCTTGGCGGCCAGGACGGAGACGGTCCAGGTGCGGCGGGCGGCGAGCCGGGAGGCGGCGATGCGGATGGCGAGCGGCAGGAAGCCGCAGGCGCCGACGACATCGAGGGCGGCCTGCCGTTCGGCGCGCACGCGCTCCTCGCCGACGATGCGGGTGAACAGCTGGAGGGCCTCCTCGGGGCTCATCACGTCGAGGTCGACGAGATGGGCCCCGGCGAGGCCCGCCATGCGGACCCGGCTGGTGACGAGGGCGGCGCAGCCGGCGGTGCCCGGCAGCAGCGGGCGGACCTGGGCGGCGTCGCGGGCGTTGTCGAGGAGGACCAGGACGCGGCGGCCGTCGAGGATGGAGCGGTAGAGCGCCGCGCGGTCGGCGGAGGAGTCGGGGATGGCCGTGTCGGGGGTGCCGAGGGCGCGCAGGAACGAGCCGAGGACGGCCTCCGGTTCGGCGGGGCGGGCCTCGGTGCCCTGGAGGTCGACGTAGAGCTGGCCGTCGGGGAAGTGCGGGCGGGCGGCGTGCGCCACGTGGACGGCCAGGGTGGTCTTGCCGACGCCGCCGATGCCGGCGAGCGCGGAGACGGCCATGATCTGGTCCAGGGCGCCGCCGGTCAGGATGGCGCCGAGTTCATTGACGAAGCTGGCACGGCCGGTGAAGTCGGGGACGGTCGCAGGCAATTGGGCGGGCCTCACGTGAACGGTCGCGGCGGCCGGGGCCGGGTCCTCCGCGCGGGCGAGATCGGCGTCGGCGTTGAGGATACGCTGCTGGAGAGCGGCCAGTTCGGGGCGCGGGTCGACGCCGAGCTCGTCCGCGAGGAGGCGGCGGGTGTCGGCGTAGACGGCGAGGGCCTCGGCCTGCCGGCCACTGCGGTAGAGGGCGAGCATCAGCAGCTCGCGCAGGCGTTCGCGCAGCGGGTGGGCGGCGGTCAGGGCGGTGAGTTCGGAGACGGCCTCGGCGTGCTGGCCGACCTCCAGGTCGAGGTCGAGCCGGGTCTCCAGCAGCTGGAGGCGCCATTCGGCGAGGCGGGTCCGCTCGGTCTCGGCGTGCGGACCGGGGATCCCGGCGAGGGGTTCGCCCTCCCAGAGGTCGAGGGCGCGGGCGAGCAGCGTACGGGCGAGGGCGCGGTCGCCGGCGGCGCGCGCCGCTTCGGCGTCGGCGGCGAGGCTGCGGGCGATGCCGAGGTCGAGGGTGGCGGCGGAGCGCAGCCTGATGGCGTAGCCGCCGGACTCGGTGACGAGCAGCCCGGGGGCGACGATTTTGCGCAGCCGGGAGGCGTACGTGCGGATGGTGGCGAGGGCTTGCTGCGGCGGGTCCTCGCCCCAGATGGCGTCGATGAGCTCGGGCGCGGTGGCGGTGCGGCCGTCGCGCAGCAGGAGTACGGCGAGCAGGGCGCGCTGCTGGGGGGTGCCGGAGGGCAGGACCTCGGCGCCGCGCCAGGCGCGGACGGGGCCGAGGACGGCGAAGCGGGACTCGCCGGCGCCGGCGTCCGCGGCGGTTTCCGCAGCGCTCGCGGCGGTGTCCGCGGCGGCTTCGGGGTTGGCGCGCTCGGCGGCCTCGGCGCGGGCGTCCGTCCCGGCCCGGGTGCTCGCCCTGGCCCCGCCGCTCGTCCCGCCGTTCGCCGCGGCACCCGCCGGAGCCGCGCCGGGCGCGGTGTCCGCGGCGGTCTCCGCCGTCCGCGGCGCGGACCCGGCGACGGCGTCGCCCGTTCCGGCCGGGACTGTCCCCTTGGCCTTCGGCCCCGCGGTGTCCGTCGCCGCCGTGCCTGCACCGGTTCCGGCCGTGGCGGTCCCGGCTCGGCGTGCGGCGGCGGCCGTAGGGGCCCCGGGGTGTTTCCGCGGGCTCGGGATGGCCGGTACGCCGTCCATCTGTCGTCCCCCTGCCTTCCGTCGGTGTATTGGTCAGTCTGCCCTGTCTCGCGCACACACGTCAGCCCGTCCTTGACCGATCACCGGCCAACCAGCTGACGGTTCGTCAGATCAGCGCTACCGTATGGGTCATGGAGACCTTCCCGAAGATCATCTCGGTGGACGACCACACGGTTGAGCCCCCCCACGTCTGGCGGGACCGGCTCCCGTCCAAGTACCGCGACATCGGCCCCCGCGTCGTCCGTGCCCCGCTGAAGGAAATGACCTTCCTCGGCGGCAAGTTCGCCCCCGTGATGGGGGCGCAGGGCGACGACGGCCCCATCGGCGACTGGTGGGTGTACGAGGACCTGCACCGGCCGCTCACCCGGCTCGACACGGCTGTCGGGTACGACCGCGACGAGATCAAACTGGAAGTCATCACCTACGAGCAGATGCGCCCCGGGTCCTTCTCGGTTCCCGATCGCCTCGCGGACATGGACGTCAACCACGTCCAGTCGGCCCTGTGCTTCCCCACCTTCCCCCGCTTCTGCGGCCAGACCTTCACCGAGGCCAAGGACCGCGAGCTGGGCCTCCTCGGCGTACGCGCCTACAACGACTGGATGGTGGAGGAGTGGTGCGGGCCGGACGCCCGCGGCCGGCTGATCCCCCTCACCCTGGTCCCGCTGTGGGACGCCCGCCTCGCCGCCGCCGAGGTCCGCCGCAACGCCGCGCGCGGCGTCCGCGCGGTCGCCTTCTCCGAGATACCCCCGCACCTGGGCCTCCCCTCCATCCACACGGACGAGTGGGACCCCTTCCTGGAGGCGTGCAACGAGACCGGCACGGTCATCGCCATGCACATCGGCTCCTCCTCCCGCATGCCGTCCACTTCGGCGGACGCCCCGCCCGCGGTCGGCTCCACCATCACCTTCGCCAACTGCTGCTTCTCGATGGTCGACTGGCTGATGAGCGGCAAGTTCGAGCGCTTCCCGAATCTGAAGATCATGTACGCGGAGGGCCAGATCGGCTGGATCCCGTACATCCTCGAGCGCGCCGACGTGGTCTGGGAGGAGAACCGGGGCTGGGGCGGCGTCGCGGACAAGGTGCTGCGCCCGCCGTCGGAGCTCTTCGCCGAGCACGTCTACGGCTGCTTCTTCGACGACGCCTTCGGCCTGAAGAACCTCGACTCGATCGGCGTCGCCAACGTCCTGTACGAGACGGACTACCCGCATTCCGACTCGACCTGGCCCAAGTCCCGCGAAGTCGGCGAGGCCCAGATGGGCCACCTGGCGCCGGACGTGGTGGACCGCATCGTGCGCGGCAACGCGATCGACCTGCTCGGGCTCACGGCGGACGGCCTGTGGGCGGGGCCGGGGGCCTGAGCCCGCGGCCGCGGGGCGTGCCCGGTCCCCTCCACCGGCCACGCCCTACCGCCACCTCCGCCCGCCCCGTACGCCGCCCCGTACGCCGCCCCGTACGCCGCCCCGCACGCCGGCCCGCGCCCCGGCCCCGAGCAGCAGCGCCGCCGTCAGTCCCGCCGCCGCCAGCAGCGGCAGCAGTACCCGTACGTCCACGAAAGCCACCAGCGCGGCCCCCAGTGCCAGGGCCGGCGCGTTCGGTACGAAGATCAGGGTGTTGGCCGTGGCCGCCGCGCGGCCCAGCACCGCGTTCGGGACCTCGCGCTGCACCGCCGTCAGCGCGGCGATCAGCACGCACGGCAGCCCCGCCCCGATGGCCGCGCTGCCCGCCAGGGCCGCCGCGTCGCAGGGCAGCGCCCGGGCTCCGGCGCCCAGTGCGAACAGGGCCGTGCCCGCGGCCGCGAACACCCGCTCCGGCACCCGCCGCAGCAGCGGGCCCGCCAGGAGCCCGCTCAGGACCGAGCCCGCGCCCTGCACCGCGTACAGCACCCCCACGTAGGCGGGGGAGTGACCCAGTACGTCATCGGCGACCGCGTAAATGACGGCGCCGTTCAGGCCGGCCAGGAACATCACGGCGGCGCCGGCCGGCACCAGCGCGCGCAGCGCGGGCGATGTCCACAGCTGCCGCCCGCCCTCCCGTACGCCCGCGAAACCCCCGGCCCCGCCCCCGTGCCGGTTCACGTCCGGCTCCGGGCGGTCCTCGCGCACCCGCAGCAGGGCGAAGATGCCCGCCGCCAGCGCGAAGGTCGCCGCGTCGAGCAGCGCCACCGAAGCCCCGCCGGCCCGGGCGAACAGGCCCGCGCCCACCAGTGGCGCGAGGAGTTTCATGCCCTCGTTGGCCGTCAGCCGCAGCCCGTTGAAATCCCCGAGGAGCCGGTGGTCGACGGCCTGCGGGATCAGGGCCGCCTCCGCCGCGTCGTGGACGCTCCCGCAGATCCCGTACACGAGCAGCACCACGAACAGCAGCCACACCCGGTCCGTCGAGTCCAGCAGGAGCAGGAGGGGCAGCAGCGCGGCCATCACGAGGCAGAGGGCCACCAGCAGCGGCCGCCGGGGCAGCCGGTCGGCGAGCGCCCCCAGTGCCGGGCCGGCCAGGACCGGGGCCCACAGGGCGGACACGGTCAGGGCGGCGAGCGCGTCCGACCCCGTCAGCGACTTCACCCAGACACCGGCGGCCAGCCACATCGCGCTCGTCCCGAAACCGGAGACCACCACCCCGGACAGGTAGAGCCGTGCGTTGCGGTCCCGCAGGACCTTTCCCGTTTCCCGATCGACCATCGGGTCAGCGTGCGGTCTGAGGCGGGGTGCGGACATCGGGCGGATGACCTATCGCGCGGCCCGTCACCGCCCCACCGCCCCACCGCCCCACCGCCCCACCGCCCCACCGCCCCACCGCCCGAGGGTGACGGGGCGCGCGGGGAGGCGGCGTATATTCCTGCGCCTCCCGTCCGGGCAGGACCTAGCATCGGGCCGTGTCCCGACTCCAGTTGCTGCGCTTCGACCATGCCCCGGCCCTGCTCGCGTTCGAGCGGGAGAACCGGGCCTACTTCGCCGCGTCGGTGCCGGACCGCGGGGACCGCTACTTCGCCGGCTTCGACGAGCGGCACGCCGCGCTGATGGCCGAGCAGGCCGCCGGGCTGTGCTTCTTCCACCTGCTGGTCGACGGCGACGGCGGCGGCGAGGTGGTGGGCCGGGTCAACCTCGTGGACGTGGCGGACGGTTCGGCCGAGCTCGGGTACCGGATCGCCGAGCGCGCCACGCGTCGGGGGCTGGCCACGGCCGCGGTCGAGGAGGCCTGCGGGCTGGCGTTCACGCGGTACGGACTGACCGCGCTGCGGGCGGTCACGACGCTCGACAACGCGGGCTCGCGCGCGGTGCTGGCCCGCACGGGGTTCGTACCCACCGGTGATGTCGATCTGGACGGCCGCCCGGGCCTGCGCTTTGTATGCAACCTGCCGGTCGCAACCGTGTGACGAGCGGGCCGGGAGCCGCCCGCGTTCTTGCACCCACCCCCGCCGCCGGGGCATGCTTCGCCAGGGTGAAGCGGAAGGATGATCATGCCGGTGGACAAGCGGACCGTCGTGACGGCGGTGCTGTGCGCGGTGGCGGCCCTGGGGGCTTCCGCCGTGGTGGCCAAGCTCGCGCCGCCGCCGGAGGGGGTCCCTCCCGTACGGGCGAAGGCCGCGCCGAGCGCGTCCCCGACCGGCCCGTCATCGCGATCGCAAGCGGCGAAGCCGCAGCTCTCGGCCCCGCCCGGAGCCACCCTGCCGCCGGCCGTCACGCCGCCGCCCGGAGGGCCCGCGGCCTTCACCGGCGCCCTGTTCACCGACGGCCTGAACAGTGACCACTTCTGCACGGCCACCGTGGTGAGCAGCCCCGGCCGGAACCTGATCATCACCGCCGGGCACTGCCTGCTCGAAGGGGACCAGACCGACGGCAGCGCCGTGTTCGCCCCCGCCTACGCCAACGGGGTCGCCCCGTACGGCACATGGAAGATCCAGCAGGTCTTCGAGGACGACCGCTGGGCGGAGGGCACGGACGACGACTACGACCTCGCCTTCGCCCGGCTCGCCCCGGACGACAAGGGCCGCGCCGTCGAGGACGTGACCGGCGCGGCCGTGCTCGACACCACCGGCCGCGCGGGCGAGGAGGTCACCGTGACCGGCTACCCGGCCGACCGCGGTGTTCCCCGTACCTGTACCGCGGTCGCCGTCCGCGAGAGCCCGACCCAGCAGCGCTTCGACTGCGCCGACTTCCCGGGCGGCACCAGCGGCAGCGCGTGGATCGCCCGCGACGGGAAGATCGTCGGCATCCTCACGGGCGGGGACACCGACGACGTGTCGACCAGCACGGTCCTCGGCGAATACGCGGCCTCCCTCTACGCCAAGGCCACCGGGAAGCCCGCGGATCGGCGCCCCCCGGCCGGCAGCTAGGCCAGCAGCCCCAGGTGGACCGGTTCCGCCGGGATGTCGGCCAGCAGGTCCGCCAGGCGCGGCGGCCACAGGGGTTCGCCCAGGGTGGCCAGGCGCTGCGGGGAGAGCCACTGCCAGTGGATGTCCGGGGCCTCCAGGACCGGCTCGCGGTGCGGGCCCGTGGTGACGTAGATGTGCTCGTGCTGGCGGACCGGGATCCCCTGGTGCGTGAAGTCGTGCTCCCAGGTGCAGAGCAGCCGTTCGGGCTCCAGGTCGGTCCAGCCGGTCTCCTCGCGCAGCTCGCGCCGCACACAGTCCTCGGGGCTCTCGCCGGGATCGATGCCGCCGCCCGGCGGTAGCCAGTGGATGCCCACCTCCACGTTGTCCTCCCGGAAGAGGAACACGGATCCGGTGGGGGACAGGATGACAACGCGCGCCGCGTGACGTGGAGTTCGCCTCATCGATTCAATGTACGCCGGTGATCGGATCCGGGGGATGGGCTTGCACCTGGCCTTTTACCGCTGTTTGCCCGGCCCGTCCCCCGGATCCGATGCCCTACGCCGCCGCCAGCGCCAGCGTCGGGGACAGCCGGGCCGCACGCACCGCCGGGTAGAGCCCGGCCAGGGTGCCGATCACCAGCGTGGACGCGAAGCCGCCGGTCACCGCCCAGAGCGGAACCACCCACGGCTGGTCGCCGGCCCGGGCGTAGACCGCCGTGGCCGCGCCGCCCAGGGCGATGCCCGCCAGGCCGCCGAGGCCGGACAGCAGCAGGGACTCCGTCACGAACTGGATCCGGATCTGGCCCTTCGTACCGCCCAGCGACCGCCGCAGGCCGATCTCGTGGCGCCGCTCCAGCACCGAAATGATCATCGTGTTGGCGACGCCGACCCCGCCCACCAGCAGCGCGATCCCGCCCAGCCCCAGCAGCAGCGTGCTGAACGCGCCCTTCGTGGCGGCCTTCGCCTGGAGCGCCGCCGAGGGGTCGCTGACCTGCACCGCGCTCGGGGTCTGCGGGTTGGCCGTCTGCGGGATCAGCTTGCGGACCGCCGCCACCCGGTCGTCCGCCGACCGCTCGTAGACGGCCGTCGGGTGACCGTCGAAGCCCAGCAGCTGCTCGGCCGCGTCCCACCCGATCAGCGCGGAGCGTTCGATCTCCGGAGCCAGCGGGATCGGTTCCAGGATGCCGATCACCGTGAAGTACCGGCCGCCGATGAAGACCTGCTGGCCCGGTTCGGTGATGCCGAGCCGGCGCGCGGAGACGTCGCCGAGCACCACCGAGGGGTAGCGGCCGGTGGCGGCGTTGAGCCAGGTGCCGCTCGCCGTCCGCGCGCGCAGGGTGCCCAGCAGGTCGTCCTTGGCCGCCTTGAGCACGATCCCGCCCGTTTCCCCCTTCGGGATGTTCTCCGACCGGCGTACGGATTCGGGAACGTCGCCGGTGGTGCCGAGCGACTCGACCCCCGAGATCCGGGAGATCATGCCGGGCGCGTCCTGGGGCAGCTTGGTGTCCTGCCCGCTGAACATGCCCTCGCCCGGCTTCGCGACCAGCATGTTCGTGCCGAGCCTGTCGAGCTCCCGCAGCAGCTTCGCCTGGCTGGAGGAGGAGATCCCGACCACCGCGATCATCGTCGCGATTCCGATGGCGATGCCCAGGGCGGACAGGAACACCCGCATCGGGCGTGAGCGCAGGCCCGCCGATCCGACGTGCAGGACGTCCCGCGGCGACAGCCTCGGCGGGGTCAGCCGCCGGGCCGACGTCCGCGTACGGGCCCTCGCGCGGCTCATGACGCCACCCCCGCCGGACTCCGCAGGTCCGCGACGATCTCCCCGTCGCGGATCCGCACCTGCCGCGGCAGGCTCGCCGCGATCTCCTGGTCGTGGGTGATGACCGCGATGGTGGCCCCGTCCCGGTTCAGCTCGCGCAGCAGCTCCATCACCGACTCCCCGGACGCCGTGTCCAGCGCGCCCGTCGGCTCGTCGGCCAGCAGCAGGTCCGGTGCGCACACGACCGCCCGGGCGATCGCCACGCGCTGTTTCTGTCCGCCCGACAGCTCGTGCGGCCGGTGGTCCATCCGGTCCCCGAGGCCCACCCGCTCCAGCGCCTGCGCCGCCCGGCGCAGCCGTTCGGACCGCGCGAGGCCGCTGTACAGCAGCCCCTCGGCGACGTTCGCCCGGGCGCTGATCCCGGGCACCAGGTGGAAGGACTGGAAGACGAAGCCGATGTGCCGGGAGCGCAGGGCCGACAGCGAGCGGTCCGAAAGGGCCGCGATGTCGTACCCGGCGATCCGTACGCCGCCCGCCGTCGGGCGGTCCAGGGTGCCGACGATGTGCAGCAGGGTGGACTTGCCGGATCCCGAAGGGCCGACGATGGCGAGGAGTTCCCCTGCGGTGACGGTCAGGTCGACCCCCCGCAGGGCCGCGACCCCGCCCGGGTACTCCTTGGCGACCCCGGTCAGCTCCACGACCGTGTCCGCGGGGGTCGCCGCAGGGTTCGTCGGATGTGCCGTCACAGGCGTCGTCGTGGCCGTCACAGCTTCGGGATCCCCACCCGCATGCCCTCCTTGAGGGCGTCGCCGGTCACCTCGACCCGGCCGTTGCCGAACATGCCCAGCGCGACCGGGACCTCGCGGGCCCGGCCGTCCTCCACGACCTGGACGCCGAAGCCGCCGCCCGCGAGTGCGAGCAGCGCGTTGACCGGTACGGAGAGCACGCCCTTGCGGGTCTCGCCGGTCAGGCCGACGGTCACGGGGGACTGGTCCGGGGCGTTCACCTCGGCCGGCTTGTCGAAGGTGACGGCGACCTCGACCTTGGCCTTCTTGTCGCCGCCACCGCCACCGCCACCGCCACCGCCGCCCGGGCCGCCCGCGCCGCCGCTGGACTCCTTCTTCCCCGCCGACGCGTCGTTCGCGCAGGCGGTGGCGAACAGGGTCAGCCCGGTGACGACCGCGGCCGTGGTCATGATCAGGGATCGCTTCATGGGCCCGAGCCTGCGGTGAAAGGGCCTTTCGCTTCTCTCTCGCACCCTGCTTACAACGGCGAAATACCGATCTCGGGTAAAGAGGACGCCATGCGCGTACTGGTGGTGGAGGACGAGGAATTCCTCCGGGAGATGATCGCCGAGGGGCTGCGCCGCGACGCGCTCGCCGTCGACGAGGCGAGCGACGGCCTGGAGGCCCTGCGGCGCCTGCGCCTGGGCGAGTACGACGTCCTCGTCCTGGACCGCGACCTGCCCGGTCTGCACGGCGACGAGGTCTGCCGGCAGGTCGTGCGCGAGCGGCTGCTGACCCGCGTCCTGATGCTGACCGCGTCCGGGACCGTACGGGACCGCGTCGAGGGCCTCGGGCTCGGCGCTGCGCCTGCGAACCGGCGAAGGCGCTGCCCACGGCCCGGCCCCTGACCGCCGAGCAGCTCAAGACCTACGCCTACACCCGCAACCTCTCGGACGCCGTCACCGACGCCACCCGGCACCGGCTGCTGATGTACTCCCTCCTCGCGCTCGCCGTCTTCGCCGTGCTGTCGATCTGGCTCGCCCGGTGGATGGCGGGCCGGGTGCTGCGCCCGGTCGGCGTCATCACCGAGACCGCGCGCCGGCTGTCCGGGGAGAACCTGGACGAGCGGATCTCCCTCGACGCCCCGCCCGGCGAGCTCAAGCAGCTGGCCGACACCTTCGACGCGATGCTGGGGCGGATGGAGCAGCTGGTCTCGGCGCAGCGCCGGTTCGCGGCGAACGCGGCGCACGAGCTGCGCACTCCGCTGGCCGTGCAGCGGGCGGCGGCCGAGATCGGGCTGGCGGGGGACCCGTCGCCGGAGAAGGTGGCCCGGATCCGGCACAAGCTGATCGGTGTCGCGGACTCCAGCGAGCACCTGATCGAGTCCCTGCTGCTGCTCGCCGTCTCGGAGCAGGGACTGGAGTCCACCGGTCCGGTGGACCTGGCGGCGCTCGCGGCCGCCGAGCTGGCGGCCTGCCCGCAGCAGGGGCTGACCGTCGTACGGACCCTCGCGCCGCTGACCGTGCAGGGCGACCCGACCCTGCTCGGGCACCTGCTGCGGAACCTGTTGGCCAATGCGGTCCGTCACAACCGCGCCGGCGGCCGGATCGCCGTGTCCACGTCCACCGACGGGGAACTGACGGTGTCGAACACCGGCCCCGTGATCGATCCGGCGGACGTGCCGGGGCTCCTGGAGCCGTTCCGCAGGCGCGCCGAACGGCAGCACACCGCGGGCGAGGGGGCCGGACTGGGGATGTCGATCGTGGCCTCGATCGCGCGGGCGCACGGGGCGCGGCTGGCGGCCGAGGCCAATCCGGCCCCGGAGGGCGGCCTCACCGTCCGTGTGCGCTTCCCGAGTTCCGACGGGGCGCGTACGTCGTAGCCAGCCGGGCTGCGAGGGCCTGCTGATGTACGGTCGCAGGAATGAGCAAGCACGTCCGAGCCCGCTCCCGCCCGTCCGGCAAGCCCCGTCCGGTTCGCCGGACCGGCCGGGTGGCCCTCGCTGCCGCCCTGGGCCTGGCGACGTTCACGGCCGGCTGGGTGTATGTGGAGCAGGACCAGGACAAGGCCGCCGCGGCGCGGCCGCAGGCCCGTGCGGACGCCCGTCCGCAGGCCGAGGACCGGGCCGCGCGCGACGCCGCGCGGGAGGCCGCCCGGCGTGCCGCGGAGCAGGGGCTGACCGGTGTCAGCGAGCAGACCCGCGCCCGGATCCCGGCCGAGTCCCGCCAGCTCATCCTGGTGACCGGCAGGGCGGTGGACTCCTCGGAGTCCACCGCCGCCTTCTACACGCGGCCCGCGGCCGGCGCCGACTGGGTCAAGACCGAGAGCTGGCCCGCCCGCAACGGTGCCAACGGCTGGTCGACCGAACGCGTGTACGGCGACCTGACCTCGCCGCAGGGCGTGTTCGCGCTCACCGACGCGGGCGGCCTGCTGGCGAAGCCGCCCGGCACCCGGTTCCCGTACGACCGGGACAACGGCTTCGTCGCGACCGGCCTCGGGGTGAACGGGGAGTCCCTGGTGGGCTCCTTCGACTACGTCGTCGCCATCGACTTCAACCGCAGGCCCGGTCGGTCCCCGCTGGACCCTGTCATGCCGGACGGTGAGGACAAGGGCGGCAACATCTGGCTCCACGTGGACCACGACGGCCCCTCGCAGGGCTGCGTCGGCATCCCGAAGGAGGCCATGAAGAAGGTCCTGGGGACCCTCGATCCTGCGGCGAGGCCGGTCATCGTGATGGGGCCGGAAGGCTTCTGACGCGGGCGGGGCGCGGCCGCAGCAGCAGCCCGATGTAGGCGAGGTCGAAGACGCTGCACAGGATCCCGAGCCCGAGGATGAACGGCGCGTCCTCGATGACGCCGAACAGCAGGGTCGGGGCGAGCGTCCCCAGCCACTTGGCGACGGCGATGGTCAGGGACTGGCCGTGCGGCCCCTGCCGGGCGGTGTACAGGGCGATGAACAGCCCGGACATCAGCAGGTTCTGCAGGAAGGCCGAGTAACGGGTCGCGTCGTGCATCCCGAAGTGCGCCAGGAAAAGCCACTGCACGGCGAATCCCGTACCGAAGACCATGACCGACCAGGCGGCGAAGAGCGGCCGGGTCACGAGGTCCGGCAGTTCGGCCCGCCCGAAGCGCAGGTAGGTGTAGACGATCACGAGGTCGGCCACCGCCCACACCACGTTGACCACGCCCTGCGCGGAGACGCCGACCGAGAACTCGCGGACCGCGTAGGTCGCCTCCCAGGCGAAGTTGAGCGCGAGCGCGGCGACCGGCATCGCGTACGTCCGGTCCCGCAGCCCGACGCGGATCGCCTCCACGTAGACGACCGTCCAGGCGATCCCGCTGACCAGCGTGAGCATCAGATCCACGCGCGCACCTTAAGGGTGTTCCGCCGCTCGGGCCAGGGTCGCGTCGTGCCCCGTGTTCGGCCGGGGTGTGTCGCACCCCTTGTCTGACGGTTCGTCAGCTACGACGATGGCCCGGCACCGATATGACGAATCGGCAGACGAAGGCGAGGCGGGCCCGCCATGGCGCGCGTATTTCCGGAAGGTCGGCTGGTCCACGGGATGCAGCTCCCGATCCAGTCGCAGAGCACCATCTACGCCGAACCCTGGGAGGCCTCGGCCACGGCCCGCGATCTCGCCGAGATCGCGCGGGCCGCCGACCGGTCCGGCTTCGGGTACCTGGCCACCTGCGACCACGTGGCCATCCCGCGGCGACTGGCCGGACCCATGAGCACCGTCTGGTACGACCCGGTGGCGACCCTGTCCTTCCTGGCCGGCGTCACCGAGCAGGTACGCCTGTTGAGCCACGTCGCGATCCTGGGCCTGCGCCACCCGCTGATCAGCGCCAAGCAGTACGCCACCCTCGACCACCTCTCCGGCGGCCGGCTGATCCTCGGGGTGGGCGCCGGGCACGTGCAGGAGGAGTTCGAGATCCTCGGCGTGGACTTCGCGCGCCGCGGGGCCGTCCTCGACGAGACCCTGGACGCGCTGCGGGTGGCGCTGGGGCCCGAGGAGTACCCGGAGTTCGAGGGCGAGCTGTTCTCGTTCAAGGACCTCGGCCAGCTGCCGCGGCCCGCGCAGGAGCGGATCCCCGTCTGGGTCGGCGGCTCCTCGCCCGCCGCCGTACGCCGCGCCGCCGTCCGCGGGGACGGCTGGCTGCCGCAGGGCGACCCGCGCGAGGAGCTCCCGCGGCAGATCGCCCGGATCAGGGAGCTCCGCGAGGCGGCGGGGGTCACCGATCCCATCGAGTTCGGCGCGATCACCGAGGCGCTGTACGTCGGCGAGCCCGGCTGGGACACCGGCCGCCGCGCCCTGACCGGCAAGGCGGAGGCGCTCGCGGAGTCCCTGAGGGAGTACCGGGCGCTCGGCGTGGACCAGATCCAGGTCCGCTTCCGCAGCCGCGACCGCGCCGAACTCGTCGACCAGATCACCGCTTTCGGGGCCGAGGTGGCCCCCCTCCTCAATGACTAGGGGCTGACCGACCATGGGCAAGCTGGACGGGCGTGTCGTCATCATCACGGGCGCGGCACGCGGCCAGGGCGAGCAGGAGGCCCGGCTCTTCGCCGCCGAGGGTGCGCGGGTGCTCCTCGGTGACGTGCTGGACGAGCAGGGCGCGGCGGTGGCCAAGGACATCGGCGAGGACCGGGCCCGGTACGTACGGATGGACGTGAGCAGCGAGGAGGACTGGGCGGCGGCGATCGCCGCGGCGAAGGAGACTTTCGGCCCGATCGACGGCCTGGTCAACAACGCGGGCATCCTGCGTTTCAACGAGCTGACCGCGACCCCGCTGGAGGAGTTCCAGCAGGTGGTCCAGGTCAACCAGGTGGGCGCCTTCCTCGGGATCAAGACGGTGGCCCCCGAGATCGAGGCGGCCGGCGGCGGCACCATCGTCAACACCTCCTCGTACACGGGCCTGACGGGCATGGCCTACGTCGGCACCTACGCCGCCACCAAGGCGGCGATCCTCGGCCTGACCCGGGTGGCCGCGCTGGAGCTGGCCGGCAAGGGCATCCGGGTCAACGCGATGTGCCCGGGCGCCGTGGACACCCCGATGGCCAACCCGGGACTGCTGGACCCGGCGAACCTGACCGACGAGGCCAGGGAGGCGATGGCGGAGCTCTACAAGCGGGTGGTGCCGATGGGGCGGGTGGGGCAGCCGGAGGAGATCGCGAAGCTGGCGCTCTTCCTGACGGGCGAGGACTCCTCGTACATCACCGGCCAGCCGTTCGTGATCGACGGCGGCTGGATGGCGGGCGTCAGCATTCTCTGATGGGGCGTCAGGTATTGACGCTCCCACCCTGGCGATGGAACAGTCGAGACATCAGATCTGACGGAACGTCAGAAACCAAAGGACGGTGAACCCCCTTGGAATTCGGGCTCTTTGTGCAGGGATACGTGCCTGAGGCGCGATCCAAGGTCGACCCCGAGGCAGAGCACAAGGCGCTGATCGAGGAGACCGAGTACGTCATACAGGCGGACAAGTCCGGCTTCAAGTACGCCTGGGCGTCCGAGCACCACTTCCTGGAGGAGTACTCGCACCTGTCGGCGAACGAGGTGTTCCTCGGGTACCTCGCCCACGCCACCGAGCGCATCCACCTCGGCTCCGGCATCTTCAACCCGCTCGCCCCGGTGAACCACCCGGTCAAGGTGGCCGAGAAGGTCGCCATGCTCGACCACCTCTCCAAGGGCCGCTTCGAGTTCGGCACCGGCCGCGGCGCCGGCAGCCACGAGATCCTCGGCTTCCTGCCGGGCATCGAGGACATGAACGCCACCAAGGAGATCTGGGAGGAGACCATCGCGGAGTTCCCCAAGATGTTCCTCCAGGAGGAGTACGAGGGGTTCCAGGGCAAGCACTGGTCGCTCCCGCCGCGGAAGATCTTCCCCAAGCCGTACGGCAAGGCCCACCCGGCCATGTGGTACGCCGCCGGATCGCCCTCCTCGTACGCCATGGCGGCCAAGAAGGGCCTCGGCGTGCTGGGCTTCAGCGTGCAGAAGGTCTCCGACATGGAGTGGGTCCTCGACCAGTACAAGACGGCCATCCGGGAGGCGAAGGCCATCGGCGCCTTCGTCAACGACAACGTCATGGTCACCTCGACCGCGATCTGCGCCGAGACCCACGACAAGGCCGTCGAGATCGCCGTCAACGCCAACATGAACCGCTTCCAGTCGCTGGTCTTCCGCTACCACGACACCTTCCCGCGGCCCGAGGCGATCCCGGAGTGGCCCGAGACGCTGCCGGAGTACAACGCGGAGATCATCGAGCTGCTGATCGCCGAGGAACTGCTGATCTGCGGCGACCCGTCGGAGGTCCGTGCCCAGTGCAAGCGCTGGGAGCAGGCGGGGGCGGACCAGCTGTCCTTCGGCCTGCCGACCGGTGTCTCGCCCGAGGACACGATGACGACGATCAAGCTGATCGGCGAACACGTGATCCCCCACATCGACACGGACCCGGTCCACCGCACGACCCGCTTCCGCCAGTCCGCGTAGCGCGGAGCCCAGTACGGGGACGGCGTCTTCCCGGACCGCCGCCCCGAACCAGCCCCGGCCGGGCGGCCACCGGCCGGGGCCACATTCAGCCGCGCCGGCGTTTGAGGCGCGGGTCCGGGCGGAGCCCGGTGCCCGGCGGAGCCGGGTTTCCCGGGGGCACCGCCCGGACCCGCGCGCCGACCGCAGACGGGGCTCACGTGCGAAGGGACGTCATGCTCGACCACCTGATCAAAGGCGCGACCGTCGTGGACGGCACCGGCGCCCCCGCCCGCGTCGCAGACCTCGGCATTCGGGACGGCCGCATCGCCGTCATCGCCGAGCCCGGCACCGTCACCGAAGAGGCCCGGACCACCGAGGACGCCACCGGCCTCGTCCTGACCCCCGGTTTCGTCGACCCCCACACGCACTACGACGCCCAGCTCTTCTGGGACCCGTACGCCACGCCCTCCATGAACCACGGCGTGACCACCGTCGCCGGCGGCAACTGCGGCTTCACCCTGGCCCCGCTCAACCCCGCCCGCCCCGAGGACGCCGACTACACCCGCCGCATGATGAGCAAGGTCGAGGGCATGGCCCTCAAGGCCCTGGAGGAGGGCGTCGACTGGACCTGGTCCACCTTCGGCGAGTACCTCGACGCCCTCGAGGGGCGGATCGCCGTCAACGCCGGCTTCATGGTCGGCCACTGCGCCCTGCGCCGGCACGTGATGGGCGAGGACGCCGTCGGCGGCCAGCCCACCCCCGAGCAGATGCAGCAGATGCTCGACCTCTTCCACGACGCCATGAACGCCGGTGCCTGGGGGCTGTCCACCACCCAGTCCTCCACCCACTCCGACGGCTCCGGCGCCCCCGTGGCCTCCCGCCACGCCCGCCCCGCCGAGCTACTGGCCCTGTCGAAGGCCGTCGCCGAACACGAGGGCACCCAGCTGGAGGCGATCGTCGCCGGCTGCCTCGACCAGTTCTCGGACGACGAGATCGACCTGTTCGTGGAGATGAGCGCCGCCGCCGGACGGCCGCTCAACTGGAACGTCCTCACCATCGACGCCTCCGTCCCCGAGCGGGTCCCGCGCCAGCTGATCCCCAGCGAGCGCGCCCGCAAGGCCGGCGGCCGGATCGTCGCACTGACCATGCCGATCCTCACCCCCATGAACATGTCCCTCGGCACCTTCTGCGCGCTCAACCTCATCCCCGGCTGGGGCGAGGTCCTCGGCCTGCCCGTCCCCGAGCGGATCGCGAAGCTCCGCGACACCGGTGTACGGGCCGAGATGCTGCGCCGCGCCGACAGCAAGGAGGCCGGCGTCTTCCGGCGCCTCGCCAACTTCGGCCGGTACGTCGTAGGCGACACGTACAGCAAGGAGAACGAGGGCCTCTCCGGCCGGGTCGTGAACGACATCGCCGCCGAACGCGGCCAGGACCCCTTCCACTGCCTGGTGGAGATCTGCGCCAACGACGACCTGCGCACCGTGCTCTGGCCGATGCCCACCGACAACGATCAGGCGAGCTGGGCCCTGCGCCAGGAGACCTGGCAGCACGAGGACGTCATGCTCGGCGGCTCCGACGCGGGCGCGCACCTGGACCGGATGTGCGGGGCCCCGTACACGACCCGTTTCCTCGGCGACTGCCTGCGCGGCCGCAAGCTGGTCCCGCTGGAGCAGGCCGTACGGATGCTCACCGACGACCCGGCGCAGCTGTTCGGGCTGCGCGGCCGCGGCCGCCTCGCCGAGGGCTTCCACGCCGACCTGGTCCTCTTCGACCCCGAGCGGATCGAGGCGGGACCCGCGACCCTCGTCCACGACCTTCCCGGGGACAGCCCGCGGCTGGACGCGCGGGCCATCGGCATCGTCTCGGTACGCGTCAACGGCGTGGAGACCATCCGCGACGACGAGGTGACGGGGGCCGTTCCGGGCATCGTGCTCCGGTCCGGCCGGGACACGAGGACGGTGAGCACCCGATGACCGACGTGCCGCAGCGGCTCTACATCGGCGGGGAGTGGGTGGAGCCCGCCGGCGGCCACTACGAGGTGATCAACCCGGCGGACGAGTCGGTGGTCGGGCTCGCGCCCGAGGCCTCGCGCGCCCAGGTCGAGGAGGCGGCGCGCGCCGCCGCCGAGGCCTTCGGCAGCTGGTCCCGTACGAAGCCACAGGCGCGCGCGGCGATCCTGGACCGGGCCGCGGACATCATGCAGCGGGAGTTCGAGCCGTGGACGGCGCTCGCGCGCGCCGAGACGGGCGCGCCGACCGGGATCGCGCGCGGCATGCAGGTCGGGGTGGGCGTCGCCCGTTTCCGGCGGTACGCGAAGGGGGCCCTCGAACCGGTCGAGAAGGGCCTGCCCCCGCAGGTCACCGAGGCCGGCCCGATGGGGCGGGCGAGCATCCTGGGAGCGCTGGAGATGCGCCAGCCGGTCGGCGTGGTCACCTGCGTCACCTCCTACAACAACCCGTGGGCGAATCCGGCGGGCAAGGTGGCCCCGGCCCTGGCCATGGGCAACACGGTGGTCGTGAAACCGGCGCCGCAGGACCCGCTGTCGGTGTTCCGGATGGCGGACGCCCTGCACGAGGCCGGGGTGCCGGCGGGCGTGGTGAACGTCGTGGGCGGCCAGTCGGTGGAGGTCGGCGAGGCCGCGGTGGACTCCCCGCACGTGGACATGGTGTCCTTCACCGGTTCCACGGCCGTCGGGCAGCGCATCGCGGAGGTCTGCGGCCGTTCCATGAAGCGCCAGTTGATGGAGCTGGGCGGCAAGGGCGCGGCGATCGTCTTCGAGGACGCCGACCTGGACGCGGCGGTGATGGGGATCGGAACGACCTTCTCCTTCTACTCCGGTCAGATCTGCACGGCCCCGACCCGGGTGATCGCCCACCGGTCCGTCTACGACCGGCTGATCGAGAAGCTGACCGGCTACCTGGCCTTCATGAAGGTCGGCGACCCGGCGGAGGCCGGCACGGTGGTCGGCCCGGTGATCTCGGCGGCGCACCGCGACCGCGTGGAGTCGTACGTCGAGCTGGGGAGGAAGGAGGGCGCGCGCATCGCGTACGGCGGCGAGCGCCCGGTGGTCGGCGACGGCCGCGGCTTCTACACGGCCCCCACCCTGCTGGTCGACTGCACGAACGACATGCGGGTGGTGCGCGAGGAGATCTTCGGCCCGGTGGTCGTGGTCGTGCCCTTCGACGGAGACGAGGAGGAGGCGGTGCGGCTCGCCAACGACAGCGACTTCGGGCTGCTGAGCTACGTGTGGTCCGGGGACTCGGCGCGCGCGTTCCGCGTGGCGCGGCGGCTGCGGTCCGGCGGGGTCGGCGTGAACACCATCGGCCGCAACATGGAGGCCCCGTTCGGCGGCTTCAAGCGCAGCGGGGTGGGCCGGGACGTGGGTTCGTACGCGCTGCACGCCTACAGCGAGATCCAGTCGATCGTCTGGACGGGCTGACCCTCGGGCGGCGGCCGGGCCGGCCGGGGGGCGGGTGGCCCCCGGCCGGCACCGGGTCACGCCTGGAGGGTGCCGGGCCGGGTCAGGACGCGTCCAGCGAAAAGACGGCCTCGCCGTGGACCCGCCCGTTGATCTGGAGCTGCACCAGGTGCTCGCCCGAGTGGTAGCGGCGGGTGGTGATGGGCTTGAAGGAGTGGCGTTTGGTGCCGGTGAGGGTTTCGCCGGGGGCCAGGGCGCGGGTGACCAGCTTGAACACCTTCGGGGTGCGGGTGCCGCCCGCCTTCACGTGGTGCACGACGTAGTCGATGACCAGCTCCGCCGGCAGCGGGCCGGTGTTGGTGACCGCCCAGTCGAAGACGAGGTACTCGCCGACGGCGACCCGCGGGGTGGTGACGACCGGGCCGCTCACGCCGACCGGGACGTCGGGGGAGTGACCGAGCAGGGTCAGCGCCTCGGGCCGGCCGGCCTTGACCAGGGTGCGCAGGCCGTGCCGTACGACGCGGTTGGTCGTGGCCCCGGGCGCGGCCAGCCAGCGGGCCGCGGTCTCGACGGCGAGGGCGGGGTGGTCGCGGCTGATGTCGTTGAGGTGGTTGGAGACGGACCGGCGGACGTACTCGGACGGGTCGCGGTAGAGCGCGTCCAGCACCGGCACCGCCGGCCGCGGGTCGGCCACGAAGGCGGGCAGCTGCGCGGCCCACGGCAGCCGGGGCCGGGTGCCCTCGCTGGCGAGGCGGCGTACGTGCGGGTCCGGGTCGTCCGTCCACTTCTGTACGAGGGCCAGGGCGCGGGCCGGGTCGGCGCGCAGGAAGGGCCGTACGGCGGACTCGGCGGTCAGCCGGGAGGTGAGGTCGTGCAGCAGGTCCAGCCCGGGCTCGAACACCTCCAGCCCGCGGACGGCGACGGCCTCGTTGACGGGGAAGGTCATCCACCCCTCGAAGCCGGGCCCGGCGAGGGCGGTGCGTACGACGGCCTCGAAGGCGGGCCATTCGGCGGGGAGGTCGTCGAGCACGGCGTCGCGGACGGCGGTGACGCGCTCGCTGTAGCTCAGCCCGTCGAGTGCGCCGGCGCGGGCCCGCAGGGCGGGCGAGGAGCGGCGGCCGCCCGCGCGGGCGAGCAGTCGGGCGAGGGTGGTGACGGTATCCGCGCTGAGGAGCTCATCGGCCGTGGGCATGGGCCCCAGTCTCGCGGATGACGCCCCGGTCCGGTTCCGGGGCGTCCGGCCCTCGCCCGGACCGCCGTTACCGCTGGCCACCGCAAAGTCACGAGGGAAACTTTGAAAACGCCCATAACGGACATGGCTGCGGTTTCCGCATGCCGAAAGACCCTCTATCGATCCTTCCGAAGCGTGGGCGAGTTCGAATGTGAACCTTGCATTAAGCGCTCGTGAACTGCTTCGGTCTCCAGATTCCAAGGCGTTCTGGGGCTCGCACTTCCGGACTTCGATCGTCCAGATGTGGAAAACGCACCATCTAACGTCCTGACTCATGACTCAGCTGGACGTTCGGCCTCGGGCCGGAGACACGGTAAGCGGCGTCGCCGAGGGCGACGTTCGCGGCAAGGGACTCGGCAAGGGGTCCGTCGGACTGGTCGGAAGCGCCGTCATCGGCATCTCCACCGTGGCCCCCGTCTACTGCCTGACCTCGACCCTCGGCTCCACCGCCGGTGAGGTCGGCATGCAGATGCCCGCGATCTTCCTCGCCGGCTTCCTCCCGATGCTCCTGGTCGCCTTCGCCTACCGCGAGCTCAACAAGGCCATGCCCGACTGCGGCACCTCCTTCACCTGGACCGTCAAGGCCTTCGGCCCGCGGATCGGCTGGATGTGCGGCTGGGGCCTGGTGATCGCCACGATCATCGTGCTCTCCAACCTCGCGGGCGTCGCCACCTCCTACTTCTGGCTGCTGGCCGGCGAGATCACGAACAACGCGTCGATCGCCGCCCTGGACGACAACAAGCTCGTCCACATCGCCACCTGCCTCACCCTGATCGCCGTCGCGACCGCCATCAGCTACCGCGGCATGACCGCCACGAAGGGCGTCCAGTACGCCTTGGTCGGCCTCCAGCTCGTCGTGCTCGCGATCTTCGTCGCCATGGCCTTCCAGAAGGCCTCCGCCGGCACCTTCGACACCGGCCTGGACTTCTCCTGGTCCTGGATGAACCCCTTCGCGGTCGAGTCCATGGCGGCCTTCACCGCCGGCCTCTCGCTCTCGATCTTCATGTACTGGGGCTGGGACGCGTGCCTGGCCACCAACGAGGAGACCACCGGCTCCACGAAGACCCCCGGACGCGCCTCGCTCATCGCGATGGTCGTCCTGGTCGGCTCCTACCTGGCCACCGGCGTCGCCGCCCAGATGGCCGTCGGCTCCGGCGGGGCGGGCCTCGGCCTCGCCAACGAGGAGACCTCCGACAACGTCTTCGCGGCCCTCGCCGGCCCCGTCATGGGCCCGGTCCTCGGCATCCTGCTCTTCGTGGCCGTCCTGGCCTCCGCCGCGGCCTCCCTGCAGACCACCTTCATCCCGGTGGCCCGCACGGTCCTCGCCATGTCGACGTACGAGGCCCTGCCGGCCTCCTACGCCAAGGTCCACCCGCGCTTCAAGACCCCGGGCCGCGCCACCGTCATGGCGGGCGTCGCGACCGGCGTCTTCTACACGGTGATGACCCTGCTCAGCGAGAACGTCCTGACCGACACGATCTTCGCGCTCGGCCTGATGATCTGCTTCTACTACTCACTGACCGCGTTCGCCTGCGCCTGGTACTTCCGCGGCGAGCTGCGCCGCTCCTCCCGCGACCTGTTCTTCAAGGGCGTCTTCCCGGTCCTGGGCGGACTCCTGCTGGCCGCGGTCTTCTGCAAGACCCTCTTCGACATGTGGGACCCGGCCTACGGCTCCGGCTCCACCGTCCTCGGCGTCGGCAGCGTCTTCATCATCGGCGTCGGCCTGCTGGCCCTCGGCCTGGTGATCATGTTCGTCACCGAGCGCCGCAGCCCGGCCTTCTTCCGCGGCCAGGTCCTCACGAAGTCCACCCCGGCCCTGGTGGTCGAGGACTGAGCCACCCCCTGTGCCCCAACCCCGTGCGCCCCACCCGCTGAGTCATGCCCGCGGCCCCGGATCGATTCCCCCGATCCGGGGCCGCGGGCGTTCCGGGCCGGTTCGCGACCTCGTTTCACGATCCGGTTTCACGATCCGGTTCCACGGGCCAAGTGCGGCTCGGACGGTGACCCGGGGTGCGGGCGGATCGTTGGGTGGGACATGAACGCCTTGAAGCGCACCCTCGCCGCCCTGGTCGTCTCCGGCGGAGCCCTCGCCCTCGTCCCCGCCGCCGCGCACGCCGACGAGCCCGCGGCCCAGGGCACCCCGATCGTCGAGCGCGTCGGCGACATCGTCGACCACCCGAGCCACGCCGTGCAGGACACCAGGACCGCGGTCGGTGTGACCACCTCGGCGGCCGGATCCGCCACCCGGGCCACCGACTCCTCCCTCACGGGCACCGGCTCGGCCCTGGCCGCGGGCCTTCCCAGCGCCCCGAAGGTCAAGTGATCGCGACCGGCTGAGGCCGGGCTCCCGAGCGGCGGCGTTCGTTGAGCAGCGCATGATTGTCCGGCTGCTCAACCACCTCAGCACCTTCGTCATCGCCGTCCTGCTGGTCGGCGGTCTCACCGGCCTCTCCGCGGCCGGGAGCGTGGCCGCCCGCCTCCGCTTCCCGCACCCGAGAGTCCGGGCCGCCGGCTGACGACCGCCGACGGCTCCCGGACTGTCAAGCCCCGAACTTCAGCGACGTGACGCGATCCGGCCGCCGGGGGTGAATGGAGGTACCCGCTCACCAGGACCCCCACCTCCCCTTCGCCGATCGAGGAGCCTTCCCATGACCCGCATCCGGACCCGGCGTCTCGTCCTGATCACCGCTTCGGCCGCCCTGGTCGTGGGAGGCGCTCTCCTGGCCCACGGTGCCTTCACGGCACCCGCGGTGCTGCGTGCCCCGCACGCCCCCACCACCACGGTGTCCCACGACCACGGATCCGGCCACCGCCTCCTGTCGGTGCTCAAGCACCTGTGGACGACCGCGGCCGCGGCCGGGGACGCACCGGAAGCGGCCGCCCGGCCGTCCTAGACGGCCGGCGTGCGGCCCGCCGCCGCCTCGATCACCTCGTCCGGCACCTCGCGGGAGCGGATCAGATCGCCGATCACCGGGTGATCCGTTCCCGCTCCGTGGCGAACTCGGCCCCTACGGGGACGGGACGGGCGTACCCCACGTACGGGAGCACAGCACCAGCCGGTAGCCGTCGGGGTCGGCGACGGTGACCCCCCACTCGTCCCAGTACGGGTTGTGGGCGGCGACCCGCGTCCCGCCGTGCTCGACGAGCCGCTGCACCAGGGCCTCGTCGGGGGTCTCGCCGAGGTACACCACGAACAGGTCCTCGACCGTGGGCACGGGCAGGACCGGGTTCGAGGCATCGCGGGTGAGCTCGAAGTGCCAGCCGCCGCCTACCGGTCCGACCATCAGCAGCTCGTGCTCCCCGGGCGCGCTCCCGGCGCTGCGCCACTGCACTTGCAGCCCGAGGCCGTCGACGTAGAAGCGCTCGGCGGCCGCGAGGTCGAGGGAGGGCCGGGCGACACGGACATGCGTACGTGAATCGATCATGCCCGGCAGCGTACGGAACACGCGCGGGCCGGACTTGGCCGGTATTGGCCGTGCGGCACCGGCATCCGGATTCCGCTTCGCCGAAGGTCCCCGTCCCGGCCGGGCCGTACGCGGGGCGTCCACCGTTCCCCCGCATTCCAGGGCCTGGACGAGTATCGGTCAAATAGGCGATGACCTGGGGAAATGCATTTCTCGGGGCGCGGGATCCCTGCCTAGGATCGACTCGGCTGAACGGCTCCGGACCGTCGGTGTATGCCGCTTGCTCGGGGGGAAGCGGCAGGGCCGCGACGGCTTCCCGCGGGCCGTTCAGCCTTCTCGTCCGCCGGACCCCTGCGGCCGTCATTGACCCGAGCGGGCAGTGGTCCGGCGATGTGACGGCCGACCCGCCGACCGGGGTCCCTCCGACGGGCCCCGGCCGGCGAGCACCGGTCGTCAGGCGCCCAGGTGCTGGTACTCCGCCCACTCCTTCTCGCCCTCGGCCGAGCAGTTCGAGCCGTACAGGGGACCGATCTTCGCCGGGACACCGGCGAAGGACGAGCAGTTGGACGCGAAGGCCTTGTGGCCGCCGGAGAAGTATTCGATGTCGACACCGTCGTTGGCCAGGGCCGCGCCGGCGCCGCCCAGCAGGATGCCGGCAGCCAGGACAGACGCCGTCAGGGCAGAGCGAATACGCATGACACTCTCCTAAGATCTCGATCAACGCGCCGGACAGAGGCACGCGACCGGCTCAACATCACGGAGAGTTCACGGGAAACGGTGCTTCACCCCAATGGCGGTCACCCTCTGTAACCCGGGCGTGGCGCCTCAGGAACCTACGGTGATCCCGGCCAGGAAGGCCCGCCAGCTCCCGGGCGCGACGGCCAGCTCCGGCCCGGCCGCCACCTTGGAGTCCCGGACGTGGACGGCGTCCGCACACGCGGCGACCTCGACGCAGTCGTCGCCCTCGCTTCCGCTGTACGTGGACTTGTGCCAGGAGAGGGCGACCTCGACGCAGCTGTCGCCCTGGCTGCCGCTGTAGCTGCTCTTGAACCACCGCAACTCGGAGCTGTTCACAGGGATCCTCGCATGCGCATCAACAGGCCCGGGATGGACCGGCACTCGTACGTATTGAGGGTGACGGCCACCTCCTCCAGCTCCGCCCACCGGCGGAACCAGGACGCCAGTCCCCGGCGTCGCGACAGCTGCCGGGCCGCGATGATGATCACGCCGAACGCGTTCAGGACCGAGTCGGTCTTGTTGATGAACTTCTGCGAGGGATGGCGGCGGCCCTGTTCCACGGAGCCGACGTACTGGACCGAGTACCCGATGAGCCGGGCCAGTTGCTCCTGGGTCAGGCCCGCGCGTCTGCGGGAGGCCTTGACCGTCTCGCCGAAGCTGCGCAGATTGTCGTCCGGTTCGACCTCGCCGTCACCGCTGTCGTCGGCACTCAGCGTTTCAGCTGCACTCGCTGGGGGGCCCGCCTCGCCCGACAGCTGGCCCTCGTCGAACTGCACGACTGGGGCATCCCGGAGTCCACCGCGCTCTCCGCCGACGCCGGGCTCCTCGTGGCCGAGCTCGCCGCCAACGCCGTCGTTCACGGGCGGGTTCCCGGGCGGGACTTCGAGCTCCGGGTGACTCTGCTGGAGGGGGTCCTGCGCGTCGGGGTGTCCGACGCCCGCCGGGACCGCCGGCCCGCCGTGCGGCCGCCCGCCCACCAGGCGGAATCCGGCTACGGGCTGCGCATCGTCGATGCCCTCGCCTGCGACTGGGGGGTGATGGACCGGCTGATCGGCAAGACGGTCTGGGCCGAGTTGGGGCGGTAGCGGCCCGGCCGGTCCGCACGCGGGCCGCCCCCTGCGCGGCCCGTGTGACCGGCGGATATGCTCCGCGTGCCCGAGGCTGTGACGGTCACAGGGCCGGGTCGCTTGAACTGGGGGGTTCATGAGATTGCTGCCATCGGGCAGAAGACCGCGGAACGGACACGGACGCCGCGGCGGCCTCGCTTCGGGGGCCCTGCTGCTGGCCCTCCTGGCCTCGCTGACGGGCCAGTCCGGTACCGCGCTCGCCGCTCCGTCCGAGCCGGTCGCCGGCGCCGGAGCGAATGCGGCACCCGCCGCGAAGGCAGGGCCGCAGGCGGCGCCCACGGCGGATCCGAAGGCGGATCCCAAGGCCCAGTACGAGGCCGGGGTGCTTGCGCTGCGACAGAGCGCGGTGGCAGCGGCCTGCCCCGCGGACCTGACGCCGAAGACGGTCGTCAACTGCCGGGTCGAGGCGGGCAGGACGGTCTCCTTCCCGCTCGTCCTGCCGCAGCAGAAGGACATGGTCCGCTACCGGGCGGTCGCGACCGGGCCGAGCGTGGGCACCGAGCTGCTCGCACCGGACGGCGCCAAGGTGAACTGCGAGGGCGTACCGGCCACCGGGGTGACGGCGGTCGTCATGAACGTCACCGCCGTCAGCCCGACCGAGGCCGGGCACGTGATGGTGTATCCGAACGGCCGGCCCCAGCCCTCCGTGTCGAACATCAACTTCAGTGCCGGGCAGATCGTGCCCAACCTGGTGACCGTCGCCGTGGTCAACGGCAAGGTCGACCTGCGCAACCACGCCGGATCCGTCGACCTGATCGCCGACGTCACCGGCTACTACACGGCCACCGGATCCACCTTCTCCGCGGCCTCCCCGGTCCGCCTCCTCGACACCCGGACCGCCATCGGCGGCCACCCCGGGCCGGCGGGCGGCGGGGAAACGGTCGACCTGTTGGTGACCGGTGTCGAGGGAGTGCCGGCGACCGGTGTGACGGCCGTCGTCCTCAACGTCACGGTCACCGCACCCGCCTCGGACAGCTTCCTGATCGTCTACCCGCACGGAGTGGCGCGGCCCAACGTGTCGAACCTCAACTACCGCGGCGGGCAGACCGTTTCGAACCTGGTCATCGTCCCCGTCATCGACGGCCGGGTGAGCTTCTACAGCCCGTACGGCCCCGTCGACGTGATCGCCGATCTGAACGGGTACTTCACCGGCTGACCGGCCGGCGCGCAATGCCCGAGGGGCCCGTCCGATCCATCGATCGGGCGGGCCCCTCCGTCGTCGGCCGACCGCGTCCGAGGTCAGAGGTACTGGGCGAACCGGTCCAGGGTGCGCAGGACTTCCGGCTTCGGGGCGGACGGCAGCTGGAGGACGACCTCCTCGATGCCGAGGTCGGCGTAGTGGCTCATCTTGCCGGCGGAGGGCTGGACCGCGTACGGGACCACCTGGAGGGACTTCGGGTCGCGCCCGGCCGTCTCCCAGATCCGGCGCAGCACCGGGAGGCTCTCGGTCAGGCCGCCGCCTCCGATGGGGAGCCAGCCGTCGGCATGGTCGGCGATGGCGGCGAACAGCTTGGGGCCGGCCGCGCCGCCGATCAGGGTGCGCGGGCCGTACAGGGGGACGCCGGGGCCGAGTTCGCGCGCGGTCTGGACCGGCTTGGGGTGGGCGGTGCTGGCCTGGACGGAGCAGTACTGGCCCACGTACGCCGTGGGCTCGGGGGACCACAGGGCGCGCATCAGCGCCATCCGGTCGCGGACCAGGTCGCGGCGGGTGCGCCACTCGACGCCGTGGTCGGCGGCCTCCTCGACGTTCCAGCCGTAGCCGATGCCGAGGGTGAAGCGGCCGTGGGAGAGGTGGTCCAGGGTGGCGACCTGCTTCGCGAGGTCGATCGGGTCGTGCTGGGCGACCAGGGTGATACCGGTGCCCAGGTGCAGCCGCTCGGTGACGGCGGCGGCCTGGGCGAGGGCGACGAAGGGGTCGAGGGTGCGCCCGTACATCTCGGGGAGTTCGCCGCCCATGGGGGCGGGGGTGTCGCGGGTGACCGGGATGTGGGTGTGTTCGGGGAGGTAGAGGCCGGAGAAGCCGCGCTCCTCGAGGCTGTGGGCCAGCCGGACGGGGGAGATGGTGCGGTCGGTGAGGAAGATGGTCGTGGCGATCCGCATGGGCTCTGGCACCTCCGTGACGTGGGACCCGCCACGGTACGGGCTGGGTCCACGAATGTTGAGGGGGCGTCAGGTATCGGGGGTGCGGTTCAGCCGCGCGGGTAGCGGGCCAGCCAGCCCGGGGAGGAGGCCGTCGGGTTGTGCAGGCTCGGGCCCTGGGTCATCTCCAGCGCGAAGTCGTCGGAGATCTCCAGCAGTGCGGCACGGCCTTCGAGTTCGGCGAGCCAGGGGGCCGGGAGGGCCGTCTCTCCGTGCAGGGCGCCGAGCAGGGCCCCGCACAGGGCGCCGGCGGCGATGGAGTCACCGCCGTGGTTGACGGCGAGGCGCAGGCCCTGCGGGACGTCCTCGGATACCAGGGCGCAGTAGACGGCGACGGCGAGGGCGCCGGGGGCGCCGGTGGCGCCGGGGCCGTCCTGCGCCGGCTCGGCGGAGGAGGCGAGGGCCTCGACGGCCTCGGGGCCGGGAGAGCCCTGGGTGACCGCGGCCAGGGCGCGCTGCAGGGCGTCCGTGACGGGCTGGTGCCCGGGGCGGGCGCCCAGCAGGCCGAGGGCGCGCTGGACGGCGGAGTCGAGGGAGTCGCCGCGGATCAGGCCGTGGACGATGACGGCGACGGCTCCGGCGGAAAGGTTGGCGGTGGGGTGTCCGTGGCTCTGCGCGGCGCATTCGACGGACAGCTGGAGGACGAGGGCGGGCTCCCAGCCGACCAGCAGCCCGAAGGGGGCCGAGCGCGTGGCGGCGGCCGCGTCGTGGGCGGTGGGGTTCTTCGGCTGGTCGAGGGTGCCGAGGACATCGTCGGCGAAACCGGTCAGGCAGGCGCGGTGCGGGGCGCGGCGGGCGTAGAGCCACTCCTCCTGAGCGAGCCAGCCATTGTCCGTGCGGCGCTCGTCGGGGCCCCAGTCGTGCTGGGTGGCGGCCCAGCGCAGGTACGCGCGGTGGAGGTCGGTGGGCGGGTGCCAGGCGCCGGTGTCGCGGCGTACGTGGGCCCGTATCAGCCCGTCGACGGTGAAGAGGGTGAGCTGGGTGGCGGCGGTGACCCGGCCGCGGCGCCCGAGGGCGGGGGCCGGTCCGGTCAGGCCGTCCGGGCCGTGGGCCTTGCGCAGGGCGTCGAGGGTGAGGCCGGCGGCGGGTGCGCCGAGGGCGTCGCCGAGGGCGGAGCCGAGGAGGGTGCCGCGCACGCGGCTGCGGAAGTCCTGCTGGTCGGCGCGCCCCCAGAGTCCGGTGGCGATGCCCCGCCCGAGCGTACGGTTCGCCCCGGCGGGAGCCCGTCCCGCGCCGCCGCGGCCGGCGGCGGCGGTTGCCTGCCCGTCACCGTCACCGCCCCCGGGGCCGGAGCCCCCCACGGCGCCGGGGCCGCCGCCGCCCGCGGGGCCGGGGGGCGGGGTGGTGGCTGCGTGGTCGGGACCGCCCGCGCAGCCGTGGGCGCCCACCGGGCCGGTAGTGCCCGGGTCGATGGGGGCGCCCACCGGGCCGTGCCCGTCTGCCGGGTCCGGTACGGCATGGCCGTGCGGGGGCGCCGCGGGGCCGCCGTCCGGCGGGCCGGGGGGCGGGGCGGTGGCCGCGGGGCTGTGGACGGCCAAGGGGCCCGGGCCGGCTGCCGGGTGGCCCGGGACGGCGTCGCCGGGTGGGGGAGTGGTGCTCATGGCGCTGGCGACCGGGCCGGCCGGGCTGAGGACGACCAACGGGCCCTGCCCGGCCGCCGGGTGGCAGGGGGCGGCGGGGGCGCTGCCCGCCAGGCCCCCGCCCCGGCCGCCGGTCGTGTTGTTCGTACCGTTCACTGCGTCCATCCCCGGCACCGCGCCCCCCGCTGACCAGTCCCTCGATGCCGGCGTCCCTACCCGTACCCGCCGCGCACGCGAACCCGCACTGTAGTGGACAGGATCGGTCGAATCCGGAAGCAGTCGGCCAGTGGGCCGGTAAGTGAGCGGAGATCGGCCAGAATCCGAACACTTCCAGCCTCGACCCAGAACGTGGCACGTTTGCCAGTCGCCTTCGAGCTGGTCGCTGGTCGCTGGTCGCTGGTCGGCTGATCCGGCGGCACGCGCCACCGCGCAGGGGAGCCGGGCCGGGTCGGCTCCCCTTCCGCTCGCGCTCAGTCCAGTACGGGAAGCAGCTCCGGCAGGTGCCCGTCCGAGGCACGGGCCGCCTCCTGCCGCTCCTGCGGCACCTCGCCGTACAGCGTCGTACGGGCCTTCGCGGGCCGCCCGGCCGCCTCGGCGACGGCGATCAGGTCCTGCACCGACTTGTACGAGCCGTAGCTCGAACCGGCCATGCGCGAGATGGTCTCCTCCATCAGCGTCCCGCCCAGGTCGTTCGCCCCGGACCGGAGCATCTCGGCCGCGCCCTCCGACCCGAGCTTCACCCAACTCGTCTGGATGTTGGGAATGTGCGGGTGCAGCAGGATCCGGGCCATCGCCGTCACCGCGCGGTTGTCGCGGACCGTCGGGCCCGGCCGCGCGATGCCCGCCAGGTACACGGGCGCATTGGTGTGGATGAAGGGGAGCGTCACGAACTCCGTGAAACCGGCGACGTTGTTGGACAGCGCGGTCCGCTGGATGCGGGCCAGCGTGCGGAAGTGGCCGAGCCAGTGCCTCGGCTGGTCCACGTGCCCGTACATCATCGTGGACGAGGAGCGGATCCCGAGCTCGTGCGCCGTCGTGATGACGTCGATCCAGTCCGCCGTCGGCAGCTTGCCCTTGGTCAGGACCCAGCGGACCTCGTCGTCCAGGATCTCCGCCGCCGTACCGGGGATCGAGTCCAGGCCCGCCTCCTTGGCCGCCGTCAGCCAGTCCCGTACGGACATCCCCGTGCGGGTCGCCCCGTTGACCACCTCCATCGGCGAGAAGGCGTGCACGTGCATACCGGGGACCCGCTGCCTGACCGCGCGCGCGATGTCGAAGTACGCAGTCCCGGGCAGGTCCGGGTGGATGCCGCCCTGCATGCACACCTCGACCGCGCCCACGTCCCAGGCCTGGGCCGCCCGGTCGGCGACCTGGTCGAGGGAGAGGGTGTAGGCGTCGGCGTCCGTGCGGCGCTGCGCGAAGGCGCAGAAACGGCAGCCGGTGTAGCAGACGTTGGTGAAGTTGATGTTCCGCGTGACGATGTAGGTGACCTCGTCGCCCACGACCGACCTGCGCAGGTCGTCGGCGATCCGGCACAGCGCGTCCAGGGCCGGGCCGTCCGCGTGCAGCAGCGCCAGCGCCTGGGCGTCCGTCAGCCTCGTCGGATCGTCGGCGGCCTGCGCGAGGGCGCCGCGTACGTCGGTGTCGATGCGCTCGGCGACCATCCCGGGCGCCGCCGCCTCCCGCAGGGCGTCCCAGTCGCCGTACACGTCGTCGAAGTCGTCTCGGCGGTCGCCGGTGCGCCCCTCGGTGTCGATGGTGGCGTGCAGGTCCGTACGCCCGTACGCCGTGAAGCCCTCGTCCGGCTCCTGCCACGGCCTGCCCTCGACGGGCGCGGCCTCGTCGGCCAGCCCGGTCCGCGGATCGGCCAGCGCCCTTACGTGCGGCAGCAGCCGCGGGTCCAGCCAGGGCTCGCCGCGCTGGAGGAACTCCGGGTAGATGGTGAGGCGTTCGCGCAGCTCGAAGCCGGCGGCGGCGGTCCGCTCGGCCAGCTCCTCGATGTGCGGCCAGGGACGCTCGGGATTGACGTGGTCGGGGGTCAGCGGCGAGACGCCGCCCCAGTCGTCGATGCCGGCTCCGATGAGCAGCGCGTACTCGGCGTCCACCAGGTTCGGCGGGGCCTGGATCCGTGCGCTCGGGCCCAGGACGTGCCGGGCGACGGCGATGGCGGCGGCCAGCTCCTCCAGCTCCGCGTCCGGCATGCCGCGCATGGCGGTGTCCGGCTTGGCGCGGAAGTTCTGGACGATGACCTCCTGGATGCCGTGGTAGCTGCGCTGGACGCGGCGCAGCTCGAAGAAGGCGTCGGCGCGCTCCTCGTAGGACTCCCCGATGCCGATGAGGACCCCGGTGGTGAAGGGGACGTTGGAGCGCCCCGCGTCCTCCAGGACGCGCAGCCGCACGGCCGGGTCCTTGTCGGGGGAGCCGTGGTGGGGGCCGCCCGGCTCGGACCACAGGCGGGTGGCGGTGGTCTCCAGCATCATGCCCATGCTCGGCGCGACGGGCTTCAGCCGCTGGAGGTCGGACCACGACATGACGCCGGGGTTGAGGTGCGGGAGCAGGCCGGTCTCCTCCAGGACCCGGATCGCCATGGCGCGTACGTAGGCGAGGGTGTCGTCGTAACCGTGCGCGTCGAGCCACTCGCGGGCCTCGGGCCAGCGGTCCTCGGGGCGGTCGCCGAGGGTGAAGAGCGCTTCCTTGCAGCCCATCGCCGCGCCCTGGCGGGCGATGTCGAGGACCTCGTCGGGGGAGAGGTACATTCCGTGGCCGCTCTTGCGCAGCTTCCCGGGGACGGTGACGAAGGTGCAGTAGTGGCACCGGTCGCGGCAGAGGCGGGTGAGGGGGATGAAGACCTTGCGGGAGTACGTGATGACACCGGGCCGCCCGGCGGCGGCGAGCCCGGCGTCCCTTACCCGTGCGGCGGAGGCGGCGAGGTCCCGCAGGTCCTCGCCGCGCGCCTGGAGGAGTACGGCTGCCTCGGTCGCGTCGAGCGCGACGCCGTCGCGGGCCCGCCGGAGCGCGCGGCGCATCGCGTTTTCGGTCGGAGCGTCACTCGGAGTGGTCATGGCCCGAGCATACGATCCGATGTTCCGGCGGTGGGGCGGCTGTGAAGTGGCTCATCTCATCAGCTCACCCGCGTTGACCAGCAGTGACTGGCCGGTTATCGCCCGGGCCCGGTCGGAGGCGAGGAAGGCGGCGGAGTCGGCGACGTCCCCGTCGGTGGCCAGATCGGGCAGCGCCATCCGCTGCGTGAGGCGGGCGTGCACCTCGGCCTCGGGGACGCCCTCGGTGTGGGCGGTGAAGGTGACGAAGGCCTGCACGGGCGGGCCCCACATCCAGCCCGGCAGCACGGTGTTGACGCGGATCCGGTGCGGGCCCAGCTCGCGGGCCATGGAGTACATGGCGGAGGTCAGCGCCCCCTTGGAGGCGGCGTAGGCGGCCTGCTGCACCTCGTTGGGCGCGGCGATCGCGGACTGCGTCCCGATGATGACCACGGACCCGCCGCGCTCCTTGAGGCCGGGCAGGCAGGCCCGGGTCATGCGCAGGGTCCCCAGCAGATTGATGTCGATGATCTGCTGCCAGGTCCCGAAGTCGGCGTCCTCCAGCCCCCCGAAGCACGAGTCCCAGGCGGCCACGTGCACGACGGCGTCGATCCGGCCGAAGCGCGAGAGCGCCAGCCCGGCGAGGGCCTCGCACTGCCGCTCGTCACCGATGTCGGTGGCCCGGTAGGCGGTATGGGCTCCCTCGGGGTCGATCTCGGCGGCGGCTTTGGCGAGATTCGCCTCGGTCCGCGCCCCGAGCACGGCATTCCCGCCGTCCCGCACGACGGTGGCGGCCACCTGATGCCCGAGCCCGGCCCCGACGCCGGAGACGATGACGGTCTTCCCTTGCAGCAGCACGACGGAACCTCCAGGGCGCGGGACATCTGACGGCCCGTCAGGCTACGGCGTGACCGGGACACTGTGAAGGGGCGCGTCGCGCCCGTGGTCCCCTTCGCCGGGCCGGGCGGCACCCCGGAGGGACTCCAGGGCCGTCCTCGGCGTCCCACGCGTAGCGCCAGGTGTCCGGCTCGCGAGAGAGACGGGTCTTCTGCCGGGGAACGACGCGACCCAGTTCGTCGTGTTCGTAGCGGATCGAGCCGGCGCGGGTGATGCCGGTGCAGGTGCGCTCGCCGTGGGCCTCGGCGCCCGGGTGCCACGTCGGCCAGGAGGCGGAGGTCTGGTTTCCGGCGTCGTCGTAGGCATAGCGCTCCGACCGGTCGGTGGCGTCGACCGCTGTGACGCGGGCCGGCGGGGACGTCGTCGATCGCCGTGAGGGCGCCGTCGACGCGAACGCGGTCCGGGCCCCGTTGCGGTCGTCGAGCTGGGTCAGCCGGCCCTCGTCGGTGAAGTGGCGGACCTGACCGGACTCGGGATCGTGTTCCGTGCGGGTGCGGGTGCGGGTGCGGGTGCGGGTGCGGGCGCGAGTGCGAGTGCGAGTCCGCGTCCGCGTCGACGGTCGATGCGGTTCGGGGGATCATCGGAGGTGACCCCGCGGCACGAGCCGAGGACGTGAGGACCATGTCGCTCCCGGACCGATCCGGACCGCCCCGGCGGGCTCGGTGGTGGGCCTTGCTGGCGGTGGTCTGTGCGGTGCTCGCGGCGCTGACCCTGGTGGCCGAGGGCATCGTCGGGGGGCTGCTCGTCCTCGTCGTCGGGATCGCCGGGGCGGCGCTCACGGGCATGGGCACCTGGTGGGTGGTGTCCCATCGCGGGTTGGTGCGGCTCGTGGGAACCCTGCTGGTGGTGGCCGCGCCCGTGGCCATCCTGCGCATCTACGCCCGGGCGGACCTGTGGACCACCGCGCTGGTCGCCATCGCGCTCTGGGCGGCCGCCGTGGCGTGCGCGCGGACCGCGCTGCGCTCGGCGCGCCGGCCCGGCGGCATGCGGGCGGTCGTACGCGGTGCCCCCCGGCACCCCGTCCTGATCATGAACCCGAAGTCCGGTGGTGGGAAGGTCGGCCGGTTCGGACTCGTCGAGAAGAGCGAGGCGCTCGGCGCCCGGGTGGTGCTGCTCGACCCGGAGGTCGCCACGGACGTCGCCGCACTCGCCCGCCGGGCGGTGGCCGAGGGCGCGGACCTGCTCGGGGTGGCGGGCGGCGACGGAACCCAGGCCCTGGTGGCCGAGGTGGCGGCCGAGCACGACCTGCCGTTCCTCGTGATCTCCGCCGGCACCAGGAACCACTTCGCCATGGACCTCGGGCTGGACCGCGAGGACCCCTCCCGCTGCCTGGACGCGCTGGTCGACGGGGAGGAGCTGCGGGTCGACCTTGGCTTCGTGGGCGGCCACGCCTTCGTCAACACGGCCTCCTTCGGCGTGTACGCCGAGATCGTGCAGCGACCGGAATACCGCGACGCCAAGGCGGACTCGGCCCTGGCCGCACTGCCCGACCTGCTGCTCGGATACGCCGGCACCACCCTGGACGCGGTGACCGACGGCAAGCGTCTGGAGGCCCAGCAGGCGCTGCTGATCAGTAACAACCCGTACTCGTCCCCCGAGCCGATGGGCGCCCGCAGGTCCCGGCTCGACCTCGGGGTGCTCGGTGTCGTCGGGATCCGGGTGAACAACGCCGCCCAGGCGGCCGACGTCGCCCTCCGCGGCGCGCGGGCAACGGGCCTGCACGTGCTGACCTCCCGCCAGGTCGTCGTCGGGTCGGACGCGGAACGCATCGCGGTCGCCGTGGACGGCGAGGCCCTGACCCTGCCCACGCCGGTGACCTGCACCGTCCGTCCCGGCGCCCTGCGCGTACGGGTGCCCAGGCTGCGCCCCGGGGCGCCGGCGGCCGCTCCGCCCATGCAGTGGAGCGAGGTCCTGGCGCTCGCCTTCAAGCAGCGGCCGGAGCCGGTCCCGGCCGACGTCGCCCGGGATGCCCTCCCTGCGGTGCGGCGTCACAATGAGCCTTACCCGGCGTACCCGATGTACCGGACGTACCCGGCGCAACCGTGTTCGTAGCGGATTGGCGGAATGGAGACATCCGTGAAGGACCTCAAGTTCGAGCAGAAGCGTTCCCTCTCCCGCCTGGAGGCCGCCGACCAGCTCTCCGCGCTCGCGGAGGCCCTGCGGCACGGCGGCAACGCCGAACTGGAACTCGGCCCCGGGAAGATGAGCCTGCGGGTCCCCGACGAACTCCGCACCGAGATCGAGGTCGAGGTCGGCGACGGGGAGATCGAGATGGAGATCGAACTCAAGTGGCCCACCGCGCAGGCCGGGGCCGCGTGACAGTGCCCGCCCCGGACGGCCCGGAGCCGGCCCGGAAACGGGAGACCCTGCGGGCACGGGAGCCCGAGGCGGTGCGCGGCGACTACACCGGGGCCGTCTACGGCTCGCTGCTCGCCGCCTCCGTCGTGGTCGGGGCCGGAACGCTCGGCAAGTTCCCGCGCATCGAACTGGTCCTGCTGCTCCTGGGCACCGGCGTGGTGTTCTGGGCCGCGCACGTCTTCGCCCGCCTCTTCGGGGCCCGCATGGTGAGCCGGCTGAACTGGGACGCGATCCGCACCACCTCCCGGGAGGAGCGCCCGATCATCGAGGCGGCCGTGCCGCCCGCCCTCGCTGCCGCCATCAGCCCGCTCTTCGACCTGGGGCCCCAGGGCGTCGCCTGGCTGGCCCTCGCGGTGGCCCTGGTCGGGCAGGTCGGCTGGGCCACCCTGGCCGCCAGCCGCGCCGGCGCCTCGCGCCGGATGATGATGCTCGCCGGCACGGCCAACCTCGTCCTCGGGCTGCTCATCGTGCTGCTCAAGGTCGGACTCCAACACTGACGCCCTGGAGCCCCGATGCGGTTCAGTGATGAAGCTGCTCGGCCCCGTACTTCCCCGAACTTCCCCGTACTCCCGCGTACTCCGCCAGCGCCGCGCACAGGCGGCCGACGCCCTCGGTGATCTCCTCCGGGGTGTGCGTCGTGAAGTTCAGGCGCAGGGCGCGGGGGTCCGGGTCGGAGGCGAAGAAGGGCGCGCCCGGCACGAAGGCGACGCCGTGCGCGACGGCCGTCCCGAGGAGGGCCGTCGCGTCGTGCCCCTGCGGCAGGCGGGCCCAGAAGAACATCCCGCCCTCGGGCAGGTTCCACTCGCGGCCAGCCGGCAGGTCGCGGCTCAGGGCGCTCTGCAGGGCGTCGCGCCGCTCGCGGTAGGCCGTACGGACCGTGACTATTGTGGGCGTCGAGGTCCACGGCCCGTAGGTAGTGCGCCGCGGCCAGCTGGTCCACCGGGGAGGTGTGGAGGTCCGCCGACTGCTTGGCCACCACCGCGGCCCGCCGCAGCGCCGCCGGCGCCCGCAGCCAGCCGAGGCGCAGCCCGGGGGCCATGACCTTCGAGAAGCTGCCGAGCAGGGCCGTACGGTCCCGCGCCCCCGGGTGCGCGGCGAGCCACGGGATGTCGCGGCCCTCGTAGCGGAGGTCGCCGTACGGGTCGTCCTCCACCAGCCACAGCCCGAGCCGCGCGGCAGGCAGGTCGGCAGGCACGGCAGCGGACACGGCAGCGGACACGGGCAGCTCCTTCTGGAGGCGGGTGCGCGCATCGTAGCCAGGGAAAGTTGTATACGGCATGTATGTATCGGGAGGTGGACGCTTCCCGACCCCTCCCCATCTGATGCCGTATCAGATAGACCGTTCCCATGACGACAGGAGAGCAGGACCCGCAGCAGGACACCCGCGTCGACGACTACGCCGAGCTCGCGGCCGTCGGCCCCTACGGCGTCCGCCCCGGCCATGCGCTGATCACCATGGTGGAACCGCACCCGGGCCACGAGTACGCGTACAACCGCTGGTACGAGGACGACCACTACTACGCCGGCGCCATGGCCATGCCCTGGATGTACGCGGGCCGCCGCTGGGTGGCCACCCGGGACCTGCAGGAACTGCGCTACCCCGAGAAGTCGGCCGTCGCCCAACCCGTCACCACGGGCTGCTACATATCGACGTACTGGGTCACCGAGGGCCGCTACGACGAGCACATGAAGTGGACCGTCGGCATCAACAAGCGCCTGAACCGCGACGGGCGGGTCTACCAGGACCGCACCCACGTCTTCACGTCCTTCCAGGACCATGTGGCCACCGTCTACCGCGACGGCGCCGCCGGCCCGCGGGACCACCACGCCCTCGACCACCCGTACGCGGGCCTCGTCGTTCAGGTCGTCGACGCCGACGGGCCCGAGCAGCGGACCGAGTTGCTGGAGTGGCTGCGCTCGCGCGCCCTGCCCGAGCGGCTGCACGGCGGTCCCGCCGCGATGGTGACCGTTTTCCGCCCCACCCCGCTGCCCGGCGACCGGATGACTTACGTCAAGCAGGTGGAGGGGGTCGACACCCGCCTCACGCTGCTGTGGTTCCTCCAGGAGGACCCCCGGACGTGCTGGGACCGCTTCCAGGGGCTGGACGCGGAGGTCGCGGAGGTGGGGCTGGGACGGGTGGAGTTGGTGGCGCCGTTCGTCCCGACGGTGCCGGGGACCGACCGTTACGTCGACCAACTGCGCTGAGGGAGCCGGCCGCGGGCGCCGCGGGCGTGGCCGAGCCCCCTCGGCCAAGACGGCGGGTCGGTCGAGAGGGCCCCAGTCAGTGGTGCGGGTGGTGCGGGTAGTGCAGGTGATGCGGGTCGTACAGGTGTTGCAGGTGGTGCGAGTGGATCAGCAGCCGGTCCCGCCTGTGCTGGATGCGGGGACCGAACGGTAGGAACAGCGAGGATGGTTGGGACGGGCGCCGTGATGTTCAGGCCAGACGTCCCAGCCGACCTTCGGAGACATCGGCGACGAACGAGGTCCAGGAGCCGGGCGCGAAGGTGAGGGACGGCCCGTCCTGCACCTTCGAGTCGCGGACGGCGATGGCCTCCACGACAGGGGACTTGACCTCGACGCATGCGCCGTTGGCGGAGTAGGAGGACTTGATCCAGTTGGTCGTGGCGCCCTGGCGAATAGCCATGTTTTTCTCCGGTGAGCGAGTAGTGCCGGTAGATCCGGTGTCCTGTCGGCCACTTTTCCGGCCGACCTGATCGACGCTACCGGCCTCTCCTGACGGGTGAAGGGACCATTCACCCGACCGGGTGGCATATTCCATTCAAGCCTTCTGTGGCTGGGGAGTGACGGTGTACCGTACCGGCCCACTTGTCGCCCGCCCGCCGGAGATCGGTCGAACCCAGCCTCTATGCGCCCTTGTCGGCATATTCGTTGATGATCCCCGAGATGAAGTCGCGGGTCTGGTCGACGTTGAGGGCCTGCGCGCGCAGGTGCTCGTACATCACGCTGTACTTCTGGACGTCGTTGGCCTTCTCCAGGTACAGGTCGCTCGTCACGCCCTCGATGTAGACGACCGTCGAGTCGGACGCGTCGGGGAACTCCAGGATCGCGTACTGCCCATTGACGCCCGGATGCGCGCCCAGGTCGAAGGGCATCACCTGCACCGTGACGTGCGGCTGCTCCGACTGCTCTATCAAGTACTCCAGCTGCCGGATCATGAGTGGGGCGTCGCCCACCCGGCGGCGCAGCGCGGCTTCGTCGATCACCGCCCACAGGCGCAGCGGCCCGAGCTCCGGATTGTTGTTGTCCGTCTCGGAGAGCCGCTTCTGGCGGTGCATGCGGACCTGGACGCGCTTGTCCACATCGGCCGGGGCGGTCTCCGGCCACGCGCCGCGCACGAGGGACTGCGCGTACTCGGTGGTCTGGAGCAGCCCCGGGATCACCAGGGGCTCGTAGGTGCGCAGGCTGGCGGCGTCCGTCTCCAGGCCGATGTAGACGCTGTACGGGATGTCGCCGAAGGCGTGCCACCAACCCTGCTGGCGGGAGTCCTTCGCCATCTGCATCAGCGAGTCGATGAGGCGGCGGTCCTCGACCTCGTAGACGTCGCACAGGTCGCGGACGTCGCGCTGGCTGATGGAGCGGCGGCCGTTCTCCAGGCGGCTGATCTTCGACTGGGAGACGAGGAGGCGCTCGGCGACCTGTTCGGCCGTCATGCCCTTGTCCTCGCGGAGCTTGCGCAACTCCATGCCCAGTCGGCGGCGTCGGACGGTGGGATTGACATTGGACGCCACGTGAACGGCACCTCCGCCTTCTTCTGTCGTTGCAGCTGTCTCTCTGCGTATCTGGTGTTGAGCAGACTGCCACCGAAGCGGGCGGCGCCGCTGGGGAACGGCCCGGAAACACAGACGCGCGGGGGGGGGGGGGGGGGGGACCCCGCCCCCCCCCCCCCCCGCGGGGGGGCCCCCCCCCCCCCCCGGCGCGCCCCCCCCGGGGGGGGGGGGGGGGGTGGGCGGGGGGTGGGGTGGGACCGGGGGGAA